>JBFEWI010000238.1:0-2221 GCA_041546475.1 Sulfurovum sp. | reverse complement strand
GCTGACGGAGAAATGCTGACTTATCGCGAGTTAGTCGAGGCGGTGAATCGTGTCAGCAATGCTCTAATGACTGCGGGTTTACAGCGTGGAGATGCGTTTACGCAGGTCTCGCAGAATGAGCCGGAAGTTTTTATTCTGTTTTTTGCCGCAACCAATCCCATATCAAGAAGGAAAAATGCCAGCATCCCTTTAAACAGAGTTCCAAACAGTGGCTCCATAGAATTCCAACCTTTTTCTCCAGTCACAATACCAATGATCAAAGCACCGACCAATAAAAATACTGATGGGTTTAAAAAAGCCTCTCTGAAAATTTCTTTCCAGTCTGTCTTTTTATTCTCTTTACCATCAGAACCTTTAGTAAAAAGTGCTGCGAATACAAGTCCTACCACAATAGCCGGAGATTCCATAAGTGCCATACCCGCTACCATATACCCACCATATTCAACGCCAATTGTTTGAAGATAGGTAATACCAGTAATGAAAGTTACTGCACTGATCGATCCGTATGTTGCAGCAATAGCAATTGCATTATAGCTATCCAATTTCATACGTAAAATAAAATAGCTATAGATCGGGACAATGATCGCCATCAGAATGGCTAAGGAAAGTGCCGTAAATATGTAGGTATTTAAACCGCTATGAGAAAGTTCATATCCTCCATGAAGCCCGATCGCTATCAACAGATAGAGTGAAAAAAGTTTGGGTAAAGGCTGTGGAATCGACAGTTCTGATTTGAAAAAAACAGCTAACATACCGAGTAAAAAGAATAGTATGGGTGGGTTTAGAATATTTTGAAGTATAAGATCTAAATTCATAATGAATCTCCTAAAAACATTTTGTTAACAAGTATTGCACCGATATGGTGCAATACTCAGTGAAGTGCTACTTAGATAGCATCAATGATCGCATTCAATGTAGCAGATGGTCTCATTGCCTTAGCAGCGAGTTCATCATTCGGGTGGAAGTATCCGCCAACATCCTGAGGCTTACCTTCTACTGCAAGAAGTTCTTCCATGATCTTCTCTTCGTTCTCTTTGAGTGCTTTAGCAACTGGAGCGAACTTCGCAGCTAATTCTGCATTGTCAGACTCAGCAAGTGCTTCTGCCCAGTATTGAGCCAAGTAGAAGTGAGACGCTTTGTTATCTGGCTGACCTACTTTTCTTCCCGGTGCTTTGTTGTTATCAAGGTAACCTTGGTTTGCAGCATCAAGACCGGCTGTAAGTGCAGCAAGTTTAGCATCCTCATGTTTTTGACCGATCATTCTTAAAGACTCAGCCAATGCCAGGAACTCACCAAGTGAATCCCATCTTAAGTGACCCTCTGCAAGGAACTGGTCTACATGCTTAGGAGCAGATCCACCCGCACCAGTTTCAAACAATCCTCCACCTGCGATCAACGGAACGATAGAAAGCATTTTAGCAGATGTTCCAAGCTCTAGGATCGGGTACATATCTGTCAAGTGGTCTCTAAGTACGTTACCAGTTACAGCGATCACATTGTTACCTTTTCTTATCTCAGCATTCGTAAATCTAGTTGCATCAGTTACTTTCATGAATCTGATATCCAGACCATCTGTATCATACTCTTTAAGATACTCGTTTACTTTTTTGATAAGCTCAGCATCGTGTGCTCTGTTCTCATCTAACCAGAATACTGCAGGGATACCTTCGATTCTAGTTCTTTCAACAGTCAATCTTACCCAGTCTCTCACTGGAATATCTTTTGTTCTAGCTAGTCTCCAGATGTCTCCGGCTTCACACTCAAAGCTCATCATTTCACCATCTACACTACCAGTTACAGTTACTGTACCAGCTTCAGACAGTTCGAAAGTAGTTGGGTGAGAACCGTACTCTTCAGCTTTTTGTGCCATAAGACCGATGTTTTGCATTGCACCCATTGTAGATACATCATACTGACCGTTAGCAACGATATCAGCTACCATCTCTTCATGGAACATTGCGTAAGTTGAATCTGGAACTACAGCAACAGTTTCACCAGCTGCACCGGTTCTATCCCACTGCTTACCACCTTCTCTTACAACAACAGGCATAGAAGCATCGATGATCACATCGTTAGATGCGTTGAAGTTCGTTTCACCTTTATCAGAATCAACCATTGCGATCTTTGGAGCGTCAGAATCTACTACTGCCTGGAATGCTGCTTTGATCTCAGCTTCTTGAGCGTGACCAGCAATTTTTTTCTCAAGATCACTCATACCCAT
>JBFEWI010000286.1:0-1628 GCA_041546475.1 Sulfurovum sp. | reverse complement strand
GCACAAGGGTATGAAGTAGGTACTTCATTGGTTGAAGATGATCTGTTGGATGAAGCAAAAGGTATTATGACCAAAGCCAAAGAGCTGGGGGTTAAACTCTATTTACCGGTTGATGTGGTGGTAGCGCCGGAGTTTTCAGAGAAGACGACAGTGAAATTTCTTCCTATACAAGAGATACCTGCAGATTGGATGGGGCTGGATATAGGCCCAGCATCCTCAAGACTTTTCCGTGAAGCACTCAATGATGCACAGACGATCATATGGAACGGTCCTATGGGTGTGTATGAAATGGACAGATACTCAAAAGGGAGTTTCGCTATGTCAAACAATATTGCACAAACACATGCAACAACGATCGTCGGGGGTGGGGACACTGCCGATGTGACACAACGTGCCGGTGATGTAGATGAGATGACCTTTGTGAGCACAGGCGGTGGGGCAAGCCTCAAACTGATTGAGGGTGACTCCTTACCGGGCCTAGAAGCACTTCAGTAAAAGGATTTTGATTGATTTTTGCAGCAAACTTTAAAACGAATCATACCAGAGCATCCACAGAAAAATATATTGAAGTATTGAATGGAAAGTTGCTCGCAAAAAAACCTGAAGACCAAGTCTATATCTTTCCTCCATCCACAGCTTTAGGTAGGTATGAGGGTGATTTTACGCTCGGCACACAAAATGCTTATCCTGTGCAAAACGGTGCGTTTACAGGAGAAATAGGTACGGAGCAGCTTGATGAATTTGGTATTAGAACCATACTCATCGGGCACAGTGAAAGACGAGAACATTTAGGTGAGTCTCAAGATAAAGTAGCACAAAAATTTGCATTTTTCAAAGAACAGGGGTATGAAATACTCTACTGCATCGGTGAACCGCTTGAGATAAGAGAAAAGGGTGATGAAGCTGTGATGGAGTATCTGCTTGCACAGTTCGATGGTATTGATATCAGCTATAAAGATCTTATCGTTGCCTATGAACCTATCTGGGCGATAGGTACAGGAAGATCTGCGACGGTTGAAGAGATAGCCTCCACGCATCAGGCGTTAAAGCAAACCGTACAAAAACCGCTACTCTACGGAGGCAGTGTCAAGCCGGAAAATATTCAAGAGATCACTGAAATTCGTGGTGTGGACGGTGTTTTGGTTGGATCTGCGTCTTTGGATGTGGAGAGTTTTTCTAGGATAATAGGCGTCAATTAAAACCTGCTTTTTCCAGCAATGTTAGTCCTTCGTAGTGAAATGTTCACGTGACATTTCGCGTTTAAAAGAGACTCCGTAGAGTCCTTTTAACGTATGATTTTATTTAAAGAGATCTTCTAGTGCTGATGTATCGGTTGTTTTTGTCGGCTCAGCAGTTTCTGAACTGTCTACCTGTCTTTCCGTGACCCCTTCAATTTCGTTCAATTCTATCGTAAACCCTGTCAGCATAGAGGCCAGGCGGATGTTAATTCCGGATTTACCGATCGCTTTTGCTTTTTGATCACTGGTGATGTTGACGACTGCTTTTTTCGCATCCGCATCTACTTTGATACTCTGTGAAATGGCAGGACTTAATGCACGTGTAATGAAAACTTCAGGGATCGGTGAAAACTCTATACAGTCGATATTTTCGCCGTTAAGCTCTTCACT
>JBFEWI010000047.1:0-9902 GCA_041546475.1 Sulfurovum sp. | reverse complement strand
GCACTGTTATTCATGAACGGCACACACAGCTCTTCAAAGCCTTTGGCAGCATTCGTATCTAAGAAAAAGTTGATGAGTGCTCTTTCCAGCCTTGCAGCTTCACCGCGCAGTACTGAGAAACGGCTTTTTGCAAGCTTTACACCGCGTTCAAAATCTATCCAGCCGTTACTCTCGGCCAATGCCCAGTGTTCTTTAGGCTCAAAAGAGAAACTTTTAGGCTCCAACACTTTACGCAGTTCGACATTATCCTCTTCGTCTGCACCTTCCGGTACACTCTCATCCGGAAAATTCGGAATTGCCAATGCTACAGAGTAGAGTGCTTCCTCCGCTTCTCTGGCTTTCTCCTGAAGTGGAACCATCGCTTCTTTATTGGCATCTACTTTTGCTTTCAGTTCTGTAATGTCCTTGCCTTCACGCTTATACTGTCCAAAGAGCTTAGACATACTGTTCTGCTCGGCTTTTGCAGCTTCCAGTGCTGCATTGGCTTCTTTCAGCGACAGAAATAAACCTTGAAGGTTTTCAAGCGTAGCGGTGTCTACACCTTTTTTTTGGAGTTTCGTACTGGCTTCTTCGAAGTTGTTTTGGAGATATTTTAAATCGATCATACTCTTTACCTAGATATGGAATGTTTATGAAATTATAGTGGAAAGTTTAAAAGAAGTGGATTAAGTCTCTTCAGTAATATGAGAGTAAGGCATATTGACCTTCTCTCGCTGCTCTTTGATCACTTATTATTCTGATCTTAAAAGCGTAGGCAGCTGCTCGTTCATAAATGTCTTGAACGCTTCTTTCTCACGGATCGCATCAAAACTGCTTTCATGCTCAATATCATTGGCCAACACCGGAGAGGTTTTGATCGCTTTTATGATGTCACTGACTGCATTCTCTATATTTCCCATTTCTGCATTCACACAACTTCTCTGCCAATAAGAATAGGCATATCCGCTGTCTAGTTCCAATGCCTTGTTACACAGATTCAATGCCCACTCTTTTTGTCCCAGCTCCAGTACAGCATCTGCTTTATAGGTCAATGCCTCCACATTATTCTTGTCAATTTCAAGAATCTGGTCATAGATCTCGACTTTTGCCTGCACATTATCCTCAAGATTGCTTCTTCTCCAAAGCGCATGTATGGCATTGGAACGGGCAATACTCTCCTGGTTCGTGATGATATCTTCAGAACGGCTCTGCATCTCTGCTTCTATTTTTGCAAGTTTTTCTGCATACTCTTTCGTAATCTCTTCCAGTTTTTGCTGCACCACCAGTTTGGTCTGTTCTTTTGCATCCCTGAAACTTTTCCATCCCAAAATAGCGATCAAAGAGGCTATGGCCGTAAGGATCAAAAAAATATTACTCACAGTACTGGTCATATAGTTCATCGCACGGTCCGAAACATCCAAACGGGCCTGCGAGATCTTTTCATGCATCTCTACACGTAAACTTTGCTGTTCCGTACGCAGATTCCTGACCTCATCTAGTATATAGCGTTCGACCAGCGGTTTATACATAGGTTCCTTTAAAGCCTCTATCTCTTTTTGTGCTTCTACCACATCACTTTGGGAGGCAAAAGTAAAAAGTGATAAACCTAGATACAATAATATAACCCGCATGAAAACTCCATTTTTCTTTGAGTGTAACATACTTTTTAAAAAATAGACCTAATGCAAAAGATAATACGCTCCTTCTTGAATTGACAATACAACAATGCTCTGTTAGAATAATACAGTTGGTACCTGAAAGGGTTACCGTTATCCAGAAGGATCGCTGTATGGAAGAGATGCAAAAGATCATCAATTATCACAAAGATAGTCGCAAATGGGGGATATGGTCGATACTTTTCATAGGTATCACCCTTCTCTCTCTCTACGTTTTCTTTTTCAGAGAAAGCCAAGGGATGCAGTATCGTTATGTCTCGGAAGCATTGAAAAAAGCGGATCTTTCTCTCACTGTATCTGCCAGCGGGTATATTCAGCCGCTTGAAAGTGTGGATGTGGGTACAGAGGTCTCAGGTACCATCGAAGAGGTCTATGTCGACTATAACGATCAGGTCACAAAAGGCGAACTGTTAGCCAGTCTGGATACGACCAAATACCAAAGTGCATATGACAGGGCCAAAGCTGCACTGCAAATGTCAAAAGCGGCATTGGAGAGTGCCCAGGCACAATACTATCAGGCTGAAACCACCGTCAAGCGCTATCAAAAACTCAAAACATCTTCCAAGGGGTCACTGCCTACACAGAGTGACTGGGACAGGGAGTGGGCAAACTACCTGCTCACCAAAGCACAGATCGCCAATGCCCAGGCCCAGATAGCCCAGGCCACCCACGCCTTGAAGGCTGCTGAGTATGATCTGGAGCGTACCAAGATCTATTCACCTATCAACGGGACCGTTTTGGTAAGAAATGTCGATCCGGGACAGACCGTCGCTGCAACATTCCAGACCCCTGTACTTTTCAGCATAGCTAAAGATCTGAGCAAAATGGAGCTTCAGATCAGTATTGATGAAGCAGATATCGGAAAGATACAAGCAGGACAAAAAGCAAGTTTCAGTGTCGATGCCTACCCCGATACGACCTTCGATACAACGATCCGTCAGGTCAGGATCAATTCCGAAGTACTGGAGAGTGTCGTGACCTATAAAGCGATCATGGAAGTGGCCAATAAGGATCTGCTCCTCAAGCCGGGGATGAGCGTAGATGCTGACATTGTGACGAAAATGCTCAAAGATGTATTTGTGGTCAAACGCTCTGCGTTGCTTTTCATCCCTGTCAAACCGGCATCCCAATCCTTTTTTGGCAGGGAGAGGAGTGAGAAGATAGAGGTAGATCCAAAACCCCATGTCTGGATACTTGAAGGGGATGTACCTAAAAAGGTCTATGTGAAGGTACTGGGCAATAACGGCCCGTTAAGTGCTATAGAGAGCAGTGATCTCAAAGAGGGACAAAAGATCATCATCAACCAGGAAACGGCACCATGATCACTTTGAAGAGCATCAGCAAAGTATATGGAAAAGGTGATGCCGCAACCACTGTACTTCATGGCATTGACCTAAAGATAGAAGAAGGGGAATTCATCGCTATCATGGGGCCCAGCGGAAGCGGAAAATCGACACTTTTGAATATTTTGGGTACGCTTGATGTCCCGAGCAGCGGTGAGTATACTTTTTTAGATACACAGATCGGGGCTCTTAGCGCCGACCAGCGTGCATTGTTCAGAAGGTACATTTTGGGGTTTATCTTCCAGGGCTATAATCTTTTAAAAAAGACGACTTCACTGGAAAACGTGGAAGTCCCTCTGATCTACCAGGGGCTCGACAGCAAAGAACGCAAACGCATGGCAACCGAGGCACTCAAAGATGTAGGCCTGGAAGATCGACTCTATTATGACCCCGGCCAGCTTTCAGGAGGACAGCAGCAGCGCGTAGCAATAGCCAGGGCAATGGTGACCCGTCCGAAGATTCTCATTGCTGATGAGCCTACGGGAAACCTTGATACCAAACGCGGTCATGAGATCATGTCGTTGATCCGCACCTTTAACCAGCAGGGGATCACTGTGATCATGGTGACGCATGAAGATGATATCGCGGCCTATGCGTCAAGAACGATCTACCTACGTGACGGAGAGATCGAAAAAGAGGTCAATCGTGTTTCGTAATGCATTTTTACTTGCACTGCGTGAGATCAGGCGTAACCTTATGCGTTCACTGCTTACCGCTGTGGGTATAGTCATCGGTATCGCTTCCGTGATCGCTATGGTCAATATTGGTCAAGGTGCCAGCCAATCGATCACTCAGAGTGTAGAACAATTGGGAAGCAATACACTCTATATCATGCCCGGTCAACGCAGGGGCCCAGGAAGCAGAGGCGTGATCGAAAAACCGTTTAAAAAGAAAGACCTTGAGATCATTCGCTCCTCTATCTATGCGCTTGATGCGATCTCACCCGTGGAGAACACTTCCATGACCGTGATCTACAAGGAACAAAATTACCGTACCAATATCAGAGGCGTTGAAAATGAATTTCTCCAGATACAAAACTGGAAGATAAAAGAGGGAAGAGAGTTTGAAAAGAATGAACTTAGAACAGGACAAAAAGTATGTATCCTGGGCCAAAGTATCATCAAAAATCTTTCAGCAACACCCGACTCGATCCTGGGTAATAAGATCCGTCTGAAAAACTTTTCATGTGAAGTGATCGGTGTACTTGAAGCAAAAGGTGCAAATACATTCGGACAGGATCAGGATGATGTGGTGCTTATGCCCTTCACTTTGTTTCAGCGTCGAATAAGCGGGAGTGACAACCTTCATCTCATGATGGCTGCGGTCAAAGAGAACGTTCCTTTGGAAGAAGCTAGGATCCAGATAGAGAGAGTGCTCAGAGAACATAGACATATCGCAAATCCCATCGATGATGATTTCCAGGTCCGGAGCATGACAGCACTTCTGGATACCATCTCACAGGTGACGACCGTACTGACAGTAATGCTTGGAGCCGTAGCGGCGATCTCTCTGATCGTAGGAGGTATAGGTATCATGAATATCATGCTGGTTTCCGTGACAGAACGTACACGGGAGATCGGTATACGTATGGCTGTAGGTGCCATGGCAAAAGATATCTTGATACAGTTCCTGATCGAATCGATCGTACTCTCAGGCCTGGGAGGGATCGTAGGGATACTATCGGGTATACTGATCACCTTTGGTGTGGCACAGTGGCTTGATATCGTACTGGTCATCGATCCTTCTATCACAATGATCGCACTGGCATTTTCCATGTTGATCGGTATTATTTTTGGTATCATCCCTGCACGGAAAGCCGCTGCAATGAATCCTATCGATGCCTTACGGTATGAATAATAGCTTAGATGAAATTAAGAAAATTTTTTATATAGTGTTCACTAGTTTTATAATCATAAAAAAGGAATACTCATGAATAGAAGAGATGCATTAAAAGTAGCAGGTGTAACAGCCATGATGGCAGCCGTCAGCGCTGAAGCAAAAATGGCTGTGGAGCATATGAACCGTATGGAGATGAAACCAAAAGATCCATCAAATATGGAGAAAGGCGAACTCAAACACACTCCTCTGATCACTATCAAAGAAAAAGATGCCAACGGATATACAGATGTATATATCACTGTAGGCCAAGGGGGAATCATTCATCCAAGCACACCGGACCACTGGATCGATTTTATAGAACTTTACGCAGATGATAAGCTGGTAGGGAAAAATACCCTTGAACCGGAAATTTCACGCGGTGCAGCATCTTTTGCCGTAAAACTGGACAATGTCAAAGTACTCAAAGCGAAAGCAGGCTGTAATCTGCATGGTATCTGGACTACAACGGTAACACTCTAATTGAATATAGTCTACTATACATAAAAGAGGAAATGACCATTGGCTTACTATATTACAAAACTTGTGATCACCACGGTTTTAATTGTATTGATCTCGGAGATCTCTAAAAGAAGCAGTTTGGCAGGAGCCATATTGGCAGCTATCCCTCTGGTCTCTATATTGGCCATGACATGGATGTATATAGATACGAGCAGCAGCAACAAGGCTGTAGAGTTTTCACAGAACATTGTCTGGCTCATTGCTCCGTCCATGACACTCTTTATCGCCTTTCCTGTTCTTATCAAAAAAGGGCTCAGTTTTTATCCGAGTATGATTATCTCGATCTTTTTAACGGTTTTAGCCTACTACAGTGTGATCTTTCTTCTTCATAAGTTAGGCATTAGAGCATAAGCGTGAAGGTGTTTTTCAACACCTTGCTTATCTACTCTATCCGTTTATGAATAAAGCGTGTGTTCAATAAGGATCTTTAAACCAATGGCAATCAAAATGATACCACCTACTTTTTCGGCCTTCTCTTCTAAAAATCCACCACCCTTGGAACCGATATAGACACCCAAAAAACTAAAAATAAATGTCACAATCCCTATAATGATCATAGAAATATAAGGGTCTAACTGAAGCAGATTGAGCGTGAACCCCGCTGCCATGGCATCAATGCTTGTGGCGATGGCCAAATAGAGTAACAGTTTATTGGTTATTTGTCTGATATCATCTTCAATATTCTCATTAAAACTTTCATAAAGCATTTTCCCGCCAAGCACACCTAACAAGATAAAAGCAATCCAGTGATCGATGGACTCTATAGCACTTCCCAGACCCATATTCGAAAGATAACCGAACAGCGGCATGACACCTTGAAAAGAACCAAAGAAAAGTCCCACTTTCAACGCTAAAAATTTATCGAAATATTGATTTTTAACACCAATACCTATCGAAACTGCAAATGCATCCATGCTAAGTGCAAATGCCAATAAAAGTACTTCTAACATCATCCCACTCCTATCTTGATCTAAGCGCAAATTTTATTTTTAGAATAGTATCAAAATAGAGCTATAAACCCCTTGGTACTGATTGCCTTAACACGGGTCACTCCTTATAACTTCCTGTGTGTCCCATCACAAAAGGGAAGGTTTCCGCTTTTTTTACAGGCACACAGAGAATATTCCTTAGTTGTATCGACCGTAAATGGTTGTGGTCTATAGCTTGTACCTTTATGGCTGCCATCACACAGTACGCCGTCTGAACTCTTACCACACGTACAGAAATAGTGTGTTTGATCTGCTTCTAATTTGACTTTTACCGGTGTTGCCATGATCTCTCCTTTTTTGAATATTTTATATCTTTTCCTACGTTTTCATACCTTCAATTGCAAGGTCGATCTTCACTTCATCACCTACAATCATACCATGCAAGTTTTAAAACAAAAAAGTAGACATTGAATATGTTTTATATATGGATCTTTGATAATCAATCATTCATAGTGGAGTTTTAGGAATGAAGAAGGTAACTTTTAAACGCTTTGGACAAGGTTAAAGGAAGCATACATATAAGGAGTAATGATGCGATCTAAAATAAAAGTTACCAGAAAACCAGAAGTCTCAAAAAAGGGGAAAGAGTCCTTCATGGAATTCATAGTACCAGTATAGTTTTATTGTGTGAAATAAGCGTGAAGTCGATATTCTTTTTCTCTATCTTTAAAAAGTAAGTAAATAAGAGGATTGGAGATTACTTGGATGTATCAAAAAAGGGACTTGAACGTACCAACTCCGACTCATCTAGTATACTCACAAGAATTCACTACACAAGTAATACACACTTTCATAATATTCTATAAAAAAAGAGGAGAATAGTGATGATCACATTAAAAATTAAAAACATTTTAGTTGCTATTTCAGTGGCAGGATTGATGTCAGGATGTGCTCAGCCTGGCCCAAAAACACAAAAAGGTGCTCTGATTGGAGCCGGTACTGGAGCAGTGGTTGGTGCTGTATCTGGACGTTCAGTACTTAAATCAGCAGCCGTTGGTACAGCTATAGGTGCAGGTGTTGGATATTACGAAGACACAAAATAAGACAAACACTCTTTTCACAATCAGGAGAACTAGATTCTAATACAAGTTCTCCGATCTAACGCATAAACACATAATAGAATTACTCTACTATACAATCTACTTAAATTTTTAAATACAATCTTTTTTGAATTATTCTTAAAATATTATTGCTTAGATTTGGGATTAGACTCTAAAGACCACTTATCAGTAGCACTACAGCCAACATCGCAACTCACATGAGGCGTAATGCCCACAGCCTCAGGATTGATTGCCACGGTTATGAGAAAGTAGTCACCATCCCCTTTATGTGCAGTAAAGTTGTGTGTACCACAAAACTCTTCATTCATAAGTTCAGCAACTGTGGTTGCATACTTGTAGGCCTCTTGTTGTGTTTCAAAGGTCACATTATTGGTGTATTCGCTTTTTTTAAAACATCCACACTCTTTTTCCATTTGTACTGTATACATGGGGGGTATCCTTTTAGATATGAGATAATCCTTTTTGGCATAATAACATTATTTGCTTACTCTCACACAAAAGATAAATAATACTTTTTCTCGATGGGGAATGTATACATCAATACGACAAGTAAGCAATCTATAATTGAAATTACAACTACAAGTGTACACTCCAATCGGAGGCGATGGGAAGCAAGGGGATTATTTAATCGTCATTATGCAGTTGTCCACTAAACTCAAAGCCAAACTTCATTTTGTTGGCTATTTCTTCTTCTACCTCGTCTATGAGGTCTTCCGTTCTGCCTTCTATCTGTTCAATGAAAAAATTTTGTTCTCTTTCTCGTTTAAAAGTATGTACCTTGTAAGGTTTGTCGGCACCATGTTCTTCTATAAACTTTTCAATCGTGTCTTCCCAAATGAAGGTTAGTTCATGTTCTATGGTTTTTGGTTCTTCATCATCGGGTAAAGTATAGTTAAATGCTACCATATCTGTGTAGGATATGATCTCATACGCTTTATTTTCTTTTTGAGACGTTACTTCATTGTTAGTCATGATTATGCCCTTCAGTAAGTGTTGTTTATTAACTCTTATATCAAAGATAGCTTTAAATCAGATAAAATTTATCCGATTTATCTTTTTTCTACCAATAGAGTCATTTTTTGTATCTCTTTTTTAGACCTTACAATTCTAAAACATCATCAAACGTATCATCTATTTTTTTGAAATATAAAAGCTATAAGTACACTATACCTCTTCCAGGTCTCATCTTTAAAAGTACATTCATGGTAAGCTTTACAATATATGAATCTAGTTTTAGTCCTAAGTTCTTCCAATGAATAAGTAAAACATAAAATTCTCATTCAAGAGCTTTTTACAAAGGTTATATATGTATTTATCATTATTACAAAAAAAATCAATATAATATTCAGCATTAACACTAGCAAACATAATAATTTATCCTCTTTACACCAAGTATAAATACCTTTTAGTATGTTTTTCATGCTCATTATCTCCCCCGTAAATAATTGACAATGATACTGAGCATTTGTAAAATTTATGTAAAATTAATTTCGGGACAAATTCGGGACAAAAAATTAGACCCGCGGTTCAAAAAAAGGGAAATATAACAATGTAAATAATTTTGATCAATCTTCAGAAAGTTAAGTAAATAAGGGGATTGTTGATTATTTGAATGGTGTCAAGAGAGGGACTTGAACCCTCGACCTCCGGCTTATGAGTAAGCTAGATGAACTGACAATCTCCTATAGAACCCTTCCGAAAGACCATTTTCATTAAGCCATTGGGACAAAAACGGGTCTTTTTTATGCCCCTAAAAAAGTTTTATATATGAGTTTTATGAATGAAACTTTTTTCACTTGTTTTTAAATTTTTTTTAAAAACAGATTTATTATTTTAAAGTGCTATTTACAGGATTGCAAGCTCCTCTGTGTATACATTATATTGAATCTAACACTCACAATCTTCCATAAGTCAATTGAAGTTTTTGAAGATTCGGTTCAAAACATTGTATCTATAGATAATAAGAGAGGTTAGAGTATACTACGTTTTCTGAAGACAATAAAGAAGATTATCGATGTCATTTATAAATAAGAATTTATATAATGTTAAAGGTGTAGCAAGTGCCAAATAGAATTTTATGGATAGATTTAATAAAAATTTTTGCTATGTTCTCTGTTGTTTTCCTCCATAGTGCAGCACCTATACTTTATAAGATTAGAACAATTGATTTTTTTGATTGGATGACAGGGAATATATATGATTCAATGGTAAGAATGGCTGTTCCCTTATTTTTTATGGTATCTGGTGTTCTGCTATTAAATAGTAAAGAAGAACCTTTGAACGTCTTTTTTAAAAAAAGATTATTAAAAGTAGTTATACCATTAATTGCATGGTCATTTATATATATAATACTTAAGAAATATATATCCCATCATGATATTAATATTTTCCAACATATGATCTATTCATTGAATAGAAAAGAATATTCTCATCTTTGGTTTTTATATGCAATTTTAG
>JBFEWI010000172.1:0-3726 GCA_041546475.1 Sulfurovum sp. | reverse complement strand
GACCAGCTGTTTTGCGTACTCTGACAAACCGTCTGTAAATTCTAAGATCTTCTCATTAGGCTCACCTGCCAACCACGTGTAAATATATTGGGTAATGGCAACCACAAAAAGTATCACAGAGATAAATCTGCCTATGATCAGATATAAAAGTATATAAAGCGCTCTTGCGATCCCCGGTTTTTCACGTTCATTCGTTTCTATCTCTTCCATCTTGACTCCCTTTTTGATTTGATTATATCAGATTTTTTCCTCTTCCTGCAAATCATCTATGTCTATAAAACAAGCATGTCTACGGGATGGTCTCCAACTCCATTTTCAGTGCGATATATTCAAGCAGGTCCTTGAGCGTAATGATACCAACAATTTTATGGTGTTCCATGACCAGCAAACGTGTATATCCGCTTTCATTCATCCTGTTCAGGGCATCGTCGATAGATGTATGTGAGGCGATCGAATTGGAGGGATTCTGCTCTTCCATGACCTCTCCGACAAGAAGATGCTTCCACTCTTCATGGGTATGCAGCTTCAGCATCTGAACCGTAATAAGCCCAAAGATCTTACCCTCTTTGACCACAGGGAACATTTTATAGTGATAGCGATAGAGATACCTCTCAACAAACGCTTGCAGTGTGATATCAAAAGGCACACTCACCGGCGCTGGGTTCATAAAATGGCGTACGGTTTTTCCTTCAAATGACTCCTTTATGACTAACCTTTGGTACGAAGCATTTGCAGCGAAGAAAAGAAAAGATCCGATCAGTATCCACCACAATCCTCCTATGGGATTATCTCCTATCATATGCATAAACCCCATAAAAATAATGACAACGGCAAAAAGTAGACTGATACGCGAAGCGATCTGTGTACCCCAATGGATATCACCCTTTATCCACCATAGAAATGAACGAAGTACCCGTCCGCCATCGGTTGGAAATGCGGGGATCAGATTGAAAATCGCAACCAAAAGGTTGATCGTACTCAAATAGCCCAAAAGCGCTACAACGGGTACCGAGAATTTCATGGTCTCCGCAGCTTGTGCAAGACCACTGAATATGATAGAGAGTGTAAAACTGGCTATGGGCCCTGCGATCGCCATAAGAAATTCACTTTTGGGCGTGCTGGGTTCATCCTGCATCTCAGCCACACCTCCAAAGATAAAGAGTGTGATACCTTTGATCTTCAAGCCATATTTACGGGCGATCAGTGCGTGGGAGAATTCATGGATGATGATGGAAATAAAAAGCCCTATGGCTCCGATGACTCCCATCCACCAGTAGGTTTGAAGGCTGAGTCCCGGGAAATAACTCGGGAAGAACCCCTTGGAAAGGGACCATACCACCAAAAAAAGGATAATACCCCAGCTTACATCAATAGATACCGTAAAACCGAGCAGTTTGAATAGTGCTATTTTTCTTTTGAACATGCTAGCCCTTTACATATTTGATAGGATCATCTTTTAATTATAGCGATTTTTTACGTCCTTGGCTTTTTCTTTTCCTATTATAATCACCGACATCTAAAGAAAAAAGTGAAAAAGTATGTCACAATGTCATAGTGCATTCATAAAAAAGGCAGCCAAAATGAGACTTTTCATCGGTTCACCCGTCATCCTGGATGACTATGCTTCCATACAAAACGACTTCAAAGATATCATTGAAGGGAAGTGGGTAGAAGAGCAAAATCTGCATCTTACCTGGGTATTTTTAGGCGATGTGGAAGAGGTAAAACCTGTCATTGATAAGCTCAAAGGAGTCTCTCCCCTGAAAGATCAAAGCAGTATCAAAGAGTTAGGGTATTTTGGACGGCCGCCGAAGATCTTTTTTGCCAAATCCGAAGAGAAAGCACTTTACGACAAAGCGAGAGAGTTCAGAGGTTCAGGTTTTGACCTTTACCGTTTCAAACCGCACATTACGCTCTGCCGTATCAAAGCGATACGTGATTACAAGGCCTACAAAGAGAAACTCAAAACCTATCGTGAAAGATCTTTGGGCGTGATACTCCCTGAGATCAGTCTTTATGAGAGCACCCTGACTTCTAAAGGTGCACGATACCGTTGCAGGTATACCCTCAAAACAACCTAGCTCAGTACCTTTTGAATGGCTTCTACCAGTGCCTCTTTTTCAATACTGCGTACCTTCTTATCAAAAGCTTCAAAACTTAACCCCTCTTTGGCAATCTCTTTTTGGAGGATCACCTCTCCTCCATCCAGTTCGGAGGTGACATAATGCACAGATGCACCGCCATGGTTATGTTCATCTTCATAACTTTTCTCTATGGCGTTAAGCCCTTTGTGTCTTGGGAGCAAAGAGGGATGCAGGTTAATACTTTTGATCTGCTCCGTAAAGATAGGTGTCAAGATACGCATAAAGCCTGCAAGTACTGTGAGGTCGGGGTTATACTTGTGTAGGCACTCTACCACTGCAGCATCAAAAGCTTCCCTGCTCTCATAGGTTTTTGAGTCGATGATCTCAAGAGGGATAGATGCTTCTTTTGCAATGTGTATACCTTCAGCATTGGGATTATTTGTCAATGCAACAACCACTTCATACCCTTTATGGTGTAAAGTCTTGACAATATATGCAAAATTGCTTCCTTTGCCACTAAAAAGTACAGCTATTTTTTTACCATTTGCCATTCAATGCTTCCCTGCCTTGGTGTGTCATGCTTATTATCGTCGCATTGTAGCGTTTTAGCCCTTAACTGTACACTCTAATTTGCCTATCTCCTCTACCAGATCGGTAGAGAGCATCGCATAAGAAGATCCTTGATATTGATCTGCAGCGATCACTAAGGCCAAAGAGGCCTGAATGGCTGCATCAATGGCCGTATACCCCTGTGCAAGCAGTGCAACGATGAGACCCGAAAGTACATCTCCGCTCCCTCCTTTACTGAGTTTGGAACACCCTAAAGGGTTGATGTAGAGTCTCTCTTCTTGCATGATAAGGGTATTTGCCCCTTTAAGCAGGATCGTAATATGCGGATATCTGGCATTGAACTTTCGCACCATCTCAAAACGTCTGTTTTGTACCTGTGTCACCGTTAACTGCTCCCCTGTCAACGTTTTCCAAAGTACGACAAACTCTTTGGGATGCGGGGTGATAACGATCTCTCTGTCTTTTTGCTCCAAAACAGCCAATATCTCTTCATTATAGAAGCTGTCTGCATCCAGCACTATAGGCAAATGGCTCTTTACCACATACTTCTGTAAAAACTCACTCTCAAAATGACACCCGAGCCCCATACCTATGGCCATTGCCGATGCATTCTCCGGGACAACCGTTGAGTGCATCAGATATGCAGGCGGTGCGATCTTCTCATGGACCACCAGTGTCGTAAGCCCCGCACCGAATGTAGCCGCAGCCATGCCGGAGATGATACCCGCACCCTCCTTTTCTCCGCAAAATACCGCTGCATGCCCGAAACAGCCTTTATGCGTGGACTGTTCCGTTCTACTGGGAAGTTTCAGATCAGACTTCTCCAGCAGGCAGGTTTGGCTCTCTCCTTCATAGAACAGTGAACTCACACCAAGATCAACACGTAAAAGTTCACCTACCACATCTTTACAGGCATCTAGAAACAATGCCTCTTTATAGGCGCCCATAGTCAAGGTCACATCTGCATGAAATGCCATAGGCATAAGTGTCCCTTTCTCTCCAACACCGGTAGGAATATCACAGGCGATCTTATAGGCCTTCATCGCATTGAGCTGATGCAGCAGATGTTCGG
>JBFEWI010000336.1:0-1074 GCA_041546475.1 Sulfurovum sp. | reverse complement strand
TTGGTATCATACCGTTCTGCAGCAAAAGAGAGAGATGCAATAGAAGCCATGAGGAGTGGTAGAACAATGATTTTTTTCATAAAAGACCTTTTTTATGCGTATTGTAATATCTGTCTGTGTAGTGTCTGTGTAGTTGTGAGTATATATGGTATGAATAGGATATAATACGCTTCATGGATCATCAACTCATCATTATAGGGGGAGGGGCAAGTGCACTGATGCTTGCCTCTTTACTACCTAAAAATACTGCTACCATCATAGAGTCCAACCCAAAGCCGGGTGCGAAGATACTTGTCTCTGGCGGCGGTAAATGCAATATTACCAATAGTCGTATGGGAACAGAGTATTTCCTTGGTGAAGCAGACTTTGTACAAGAACCCCTAAAAAAATTCAATGAAAAAGCACTCTTAAGATGGCTTGAGAGACAAAATCTCCATCCCGTACTGAGAAAAGAGACACAGTATTTTTGCAAAGACTCTGCGAAAGAGTTATTGGATATTTTTTTAAAAGAGAGCAAGAAACAGACACTTTGTCTCTCCGAGAGAGTTCTGGAAGTCACAAAGCAGGGTGAACTCTTCTATGTCAAGACGAACAAAAGGACACATACCGCTAAAGCAGTAGTGGTCGCTTCGGGCGGATTGAGTTATCCTAAGATCGGTGCAAGCAGTATAGGGTATGAGATAGCAGAATCATTTGGCCACACCATAGTGAGGACGGCACCGGCTCTGGTAGGATTTACGGTGCAAAAAGAGCAATTCTTTTTTAAAGAACTCTCCGGAGTTTCGACGGATGTGAAGATACAGGTAGGGGATTATGTGTGTGAAGGCAGTATGCTTTTTGCGCATAAAGGGTTGAGCGGACCTGCCGTACTGGATGCATCTTTATACTGGGAGAAAGGGAAGATCGAGATCGATTTTTTACCCCATTTTTCATGGAAAAGCGTACAGGGGAGCAAAAAACAGATCTCTTCATTGCTGCCTATGCCAAAACGTGTTACTAAAGCATTTTTGCTACAATTCCAGCTTGAAGACAAACCTTTCAATCAGTGTACCAAACAAGAGCTGGAAACCCTTC
>JBFEWI010000307.1:0-1326 GCA_041546475.1 Sulfurovum sp. | reverse complement strand
TGATGAGGAGGAACTTCAGACTGAGGCATTTGTGAAGTTTCTTAATGGTGAGTATCAAGCAGAAGGGTCAGAACCTTTTGCCATGTGTTATGCAGGGCATCAGTTTGGGTATTTTGTGCCTAGACTTGGAGATGGTCGAGCGATCAATATTGGTACGATTGGCAAGTATCATCTACAGTTAAAAGGTGCAGGGATCACTGAGTATTCGCGCAATGGTGATGGACGTGCAGTACTGCGTTCAAGTATCAGGGAATATCTTATGAGTGAAGCAATGCAGGGTCTTAGTATACCCACAACACTCTGTTTAGGACTGATAGGTTCAGAACATCAGGTAAGACGTAAAACCATAGAAAAAGGGGCTATAGTCTGTCGTGTGAGTTCTTCATGGGTTCGCTTTGGTACGTTTGAATATTATGCCCATCAAGGGATGTTCAAAGAGCTTGAGGCTT
This sequence comes from Sulfurovum sp., assembly GCA_041546475.1. Classification (GTDB taxonomy): domain Bacteria; phylum Campylobacterota; class Campylobacteria; order Campylobacterales; family Sulfurovaceae; genus Sulfurovum. The sequence continues at coordinate 877 of JBFEWI010000307.1, read as the reverse complement.
TGGCTGATTATGTCATCGAAGAGAATTTTCCGCATCATAGCGGTAAAGAGAATCGCTATACCCTACTCTTTAATGATGTGATGATCATCACTGCGAGGCTTATGGCACAATGGATGTCTGTCGGGTTTAACCATGGAGTCATGAACACAGACAATATGTCTATCGCCGGGCTGACCATAGACTATGGACCGTATGCCTTTTTAGATGATTTCCGCCATGAAAACATATGTAACCATACAGATGTAGACGGACGCTACAGTTTTGCAAACCAACCCGAAATCGCCAAATGGAATCTTAAATCGCTTATGATGGCCCTCAGTCCATTAACGAATACGGAGAAGATGGAAAAGAACCTGTCCATGTATGACAAGATCTATATCAGGTATTTTCACTACTACATGTGTAAAAAACTTGGATTGGAAGGCACAGTAGAGGGCGACCCTGAACTCATAGACGATATGCAGGATATGCTGGAGCAGTTACATGTGGATTATACGCTCTTTTTTAGAACACTCAGTCACTATGAAGGTGACAGGGAGGCACTCTTGTCTACAGGGCTATACCATGAGCCCATGAATGCATGGCTGGACAGATATGATGAACGTATCAAAACCATAGATACAACAGATCGAAAAGAGCAAATGCTTTCTGCCAATCCAAAGTATGTGCTTAAAAACTATATGCTTCAAGAAGCTATAGATGCAGCTGAGAAGGGTGACTTCTCTGTGGTGCATGATCTGTTTAAAATTGCTCAAAATCCATTTGATGAATATCCTGAGTTTGAAAGATGGGCAGGTGCTACACCACAGGAATTTAAAAATCAAAAGCTTAGCTGTTCTTCTTGATATGGGAAACTTGGAGATAGTCAAAGCGTAGA
>JBFEWI010000086.1:0-7297 GCA_041546475.1 Sulfurovum sp. | reverse complement strand
GAAAGGCCCTGGTCTGATCATATTGATACCGTTTATACAGAGAATGGAACGGGTGGATCTGCGTATCATTGTTTTGGATGTACCAGAGCAGGATGTCATTTCACATGATAATGTTTCTGTGAATGTCAATGCCGTAGTCTATTTTCGTGTCGTTGACCCTGAAAGAGCGATCATACAGGTAGAGAATTTCTATGCTGCTACCAGTCAGCTTGCTCAGACGACGTTACGTTCTGTTCTTGGTAGACATGAACTTGATGAAATGCTTGCAGAACGGGAACAGTTGAACTATGATATACAGGAGATACTGGATAAACAGACCGACACCTGGGGGATCAAGATCTCCAATGTTGAGATCAAACATGTAGACCTTAATGAAAGCATGGTACGTGCCATTGCCAAACAGGCTGAAGCGGAACGGGAACGTCGTGCGAAAGTAATCAATGCCAAAGGAGAACTTGAAGCGAGTAAAAACCTGGTTGAAGCGGCTAAAATACTTAGCGATAATCCTCATGGTATACAGTTGCGCTATCTGCAGACTCTAAGTGATATATCCAATGACAAGACCAATACAGTGGTTTTCCCTTTCCCTTCTGATTTTCATCAGTTTATGAAGGGGATCGTAAAAGAGTAACTGAAGTAAAGTTTTTTGATAGATACTTTTGTTTTTAATGAAGGTTGCTCTTCTTGAAGCGAATTGGAAATGATAGCATGATCAAGCATTCAACAAAGGGTAGAAGTATGATCTCATTGATAGCTGTATTGAGTATCTCTTACGTGCTACTTTGTTTTTTACTTTTTATTTTTCAGCGCCAGATGATTTATTTACCCACTTCTGAGGTAAGTGTTCCGGGTGTAAAATATACCATACTCGATACAGGTGAAGTACATATCAAGGTATGGACACTTAACCCAGGTAAAGAAAAAGCGCTTATCTACTTTGGAGGGAATGCTGAGAATGTTGCATACAATATCGATGATTTTGGCACACTTTTTTCCGACCGTACAGTCTATCTTGTCAACTACCGCGGTTATGGAGGCAGCAGCGGATCACCCTATGAAGAGGGTTTATACAGTGATGCATTATTCGCTTATGATCATTTTATTAAACAGCATAGTGCACTCTCGACCATGGGACGAAGTATAGGAGGGGCTGTGGCAACATACTTGGCTTCTAAACGTGACATAGAAAAGCTTATTCTCGTGACACCTTTCGATAGTGCAGTGAATGTAGGTAAAAAGCTCTACAGGTTTTTCCCGATGGATCTCATTGTGAAAGAACGATTAGATTCAGTTGGAAGTGCTGCTAAGATTACTGCAGAGACTTTGATCATAGTAGCTGGGAACGATAGGATTATTCCTTATGAAAATACGCAGAATCTCATCAACTCTTTCAATAAAACAGAGGTTCAAGCTGTGACACTCAGCAAAGTAGGGCACAACACTGTGCATCATCATCCTGATTACAAAAAGATCATTACTTCGTTTATGAGATAGGTTTAAAAATTTAACATCCAATATTTTGATATTTTATAGTATTAAGGATTGTCCTAAGTTTTAAAGAAACGTAATACTTCTTCATCACTTACATCATACCAGTTCTCATAGACTTGAGCCACAGCATAAAAAGGCACAGGAGACTCCAATATGATAACCTCGTCAACCATTTTAGAAAATTTTTCTATCGTTTGACGGCCGGCGACCGGAGCAGCTACGATGATCTTTTTTGCCTTTGCTTTTTTGCAGAGTTCTACTGCTACATGCATGGTCGACCCCATTGCAATCCCGTCATCGACCAATATCACTGTGCGTCCTTTTATCAAAGGAAGTGCTTTACCATCTCTTAGTGTCTGGATACGTCTTTTTATTTCAAGACCTTGCTCTGCGATGATCTCTTTGATCTCTTTTTCAGAGACTGAAGAAGCAGCCAACTCATTGATATAGAGCGAACCATCTTCTGCTATTGCACCAAAGCCGCTCTCTTTATTGACCGGAAAAGGGAGTTTTCGACAGATAAGTAGTGAAAAGTCACTATTCAGTGCTTTGGAAATTTCATATCCCAACTCCACACCACCTCTTGGAATTGCAAATACCAAAGGGTTTTGTTCTTTATATATCTGTAGTACTGCAGCCAGTTTTTGACCGGCATCTTTACGATCTATAAACATGTATAATCCTTTACTATGATAGTAATCAAGACAAACTAGTCACATGCATCATTGGTACAAAAACGATTTTCTATACCATCACTCCCGCTAAAATGGCTCCAGTCGATATTGGAAATCCTGGATACCCGTGCTTCATATTGCACTTTAGTGATACCTTCATAGGGCATTTGTATATAAGCACCTCTATCAGAATGCGGCAACATGGAGACAGATTTGATGAAAGGTACAAACTTTGAGAGCATATGTTCGATATGGGGACCTTCAATTTTTGGGTCAAAATAGATCGTACAACTGACCATATTATCGCTCCATTCCCGCTGTAGCAGGGTTAAAAGAGAGAACTGTTCCTCGGCTGGAACATCTCTGGCTTCTCTTGTTTGACCCTGATCGATCGGAAACTCAAATACCGTTGTATGTGCACTGTAGTGATCCTCTTCATACGGTACACCTGCCTCTTTGAGGATATCACATATAGGTGAAGTGTTACCTATCCGAAGACGTCGTATGGCATACTGAAATGTGGGAAAGTGCATTCCTGAACTACAGCCGACCAACTGGCTTATAGTCCCTGAGGGTTTCACTGTCGTCACTCTGATGGATATAGGAACAGCTGCTTCTGCAGCCAATTTCTGATTGACAGAACGTACAAGTTTATATCCCCTTTTCAGCCTAGAAGTTAGGTCTGCTATACCATCTCTATCAAGCAGATCTGCTATCCCTGATATACTGACACCGATCCGACGATTTCGTGAAATGACCGCATTGGTTTCATGACGATGTGTCATAAGCAGCGAGACTGTTGAAGCGTAAAACGTTGCATACTCCAATGCTTCATAAAAGTCATCTTCATTCAGACATCTTGATGGAAAGACTTCGGCCAGGTTACAGAGTTCAAAACTCTCTAAAGCAATTTCAGAGCAGGGGTTTGCCAGCGATGCATGCTCTTTGGATGCCTCACCGTAACGGGCATATTTTTGAACATTCATCAGGTTCATGATGCCGGGTTCTCCATTCTCACGGATGTGCTCAGCGATCATAGGGAACTTTTCAAGGTCCTCTGTTTTAGTAAGTACAACCGTATTGTTCGAGACCCATCCGATCTTAGCACGTTCGGGGTTTTTCCCATAATCTTTCAATTCCAGAAAACTCTTGTCATCGACCGAGCCCAGTGCTATTTCCGCACTTCTGCGTACATTCCCTGCCACCACACAGACACCGATCGCATTCATCACATCAGCAGTACAGCGCGTCTTATCGATCTTTCCCTGGCAATAATGGTCCAGATACTCTTCAATACGTTGATGTAATGCTTTTAATGGAGCAGGGCCGGATGCAGTGCCGCCAAAACCATGAATCGGTGATCCCTCTGGACGGATCAGGCTATAATCAAATGAAAACCATGGTGATTTTTTTGTATAGCTATCTATCAACACTCTTACTGACTCAGCCCAACCCTCTCTGCTGTCTGGAATGAGATAGGCAACCGGTTCTGTCTTATCTGGTATCGATACATTTTCCCCTTTCCATGCAGTATTAAAACCGACTCCTACACCACACATGAGCATATCCATGGCCCATTCTGCAGCTAAAGAAAGATCTGTTGTATCTACGGCACCGCAGTTGTTCAGGGCTGCACTTCCACGCTCATATATATACTCCGTACCCATGATCCACAAACCTCTTCCTGGAGGAAGCCATTTCATATCGAACATGGAAGTAGCAAGTTTTTGAGCATAGTGCTGCCATTTTTCTTCATCCCAGACCAGAGCATTCAAAACATAATGGTGTTTACGGACAGACATCACACCATTGATGACACGAATGACCGTATCGGCCCAATGTTCCTGGGAACCGTCAGATTTGATACGGCTGTAGGTACGGTAATAGACTGCTTCACCAAAGCCACCAAAACCAAACTTTGCTTCTTTGGCAAGGAGTGCATGACAAAAATCTTTTTGTAGCGTGAAGCGTTCCTTGACTACTTTTTTTGAGTGGTCCATTGTATTATTTTTTAGACTCAAAATATAAGTACTCTTTGATCGCTTGCATAAACGCATTCAGATCAGAAGGCTGTCTGGAAGTGATCAGGTTCTTATCGACGACCACTTCCTCATCTTTATAGGTTGCACCTGCCTCTTCAAGTTCTTGTGCAATGCTCTTGTATCCTGTTGCAACTCTTCCTTTCATTAAACCGGCTGAAATCAAGATCTGTGGACCATGGCAGATGGCTGCAACCAACTTGTTGTGATCAAAAAAGTATCGTGCTATTTCCAATGCTTTTTCTTCTTGGCGTATCAAAGAGGGGCTTTTACCTCCAGGAAGTATCAGTATGTCATACTGCTTAGGATCCACTTCATTGAGGGTTATTGTGGCATAGACATTGAACCCGTGTTTTCCAATGATAGCACCTTTTTTGATGGATGCGATATCTACATGTATTCCCAGTTCCCGAAGAGATTGATAGGGGATTTTTAACTCAGAATCTTCAAAAAGATCCGCACTGATGATCAAAGCTTTCATACATTTCTCCTCACAAATTAAAGTGACAGGCTAAACGAAGTATACCATATTACGAAATATGAATGATTATTCTACTTATAGAATTAATTGACAAGCATATAAAAAAGTTATATACTAGCTAAATAACATCTAATATACGAAGGAGCAATAATGTTATTAACGAAATTTGACCCGATGAGAGATTTTAGAGATTTAGAAGAGAGAATGTCAAGTGCATTCAGATTTCCAGAGATCGGTAGTGAGCTTTCAAATGTGTCCGGTTTTACACCCTCAGTCAATACAAGGGAAGGAGATTATGCCTATCATGTAGAGGTGGATCTGCCTGGCGTTAAAAAAGATGATATCCATGTTGATATTAAAGGCAATGTTTTGACTATTTCCGGTGAGAGAAAAACCAAGAAAGAGGTCAAAGAGAAAGATTACTATAAGATGGAGAGTTCTTATGGTAAGTTTCAAAGAAGTTTTACCTTGCCGGATAACACAGATGCTGAAAATATCGAAGCAAACTCAAAAGATGGTGTACTGGAAGTAGTCATACCGAAAATGGAAAAAAGCAGTAAAGAGACCAAGAAGATCAAGATCAAGTAGCGATTTCTCGATGAAGAGGAGTGCACTCCTCTTCATAAGAGATGTATGATAACGTTTGCATACACCACATTTTTACTACACATTTCTCTAAGATTAGCGGTATCATATAATCGATAGGAGCTTTTATAATGCTACATCATATTCCTAATCTTCTAAGTCTGTTCCGTATCATTGCAGCACCATTTTTACTGCTTTCGGGCTGGTATGATATGCCCATACTCTTTTTTATACTTTTGGGAATGATGCTGCTTTCTGATCTACTTGACGGGATTATTGCACGCATGATGGATCATACCACTGAATGGGGATCAAGACTGGATAGTTATGGAGATATTTTGACCTATCTGAGTACACCTTTGGCAGTCTGGTGGCTCTGGCCGGATATCGTGAAAGCAGAACTTTACTATATCTTTACAGCGATCGTTATCTATATGCTTCCTGCTATTTTTTCTCTTCTGAAATTTGGAAAGCTTGCCAGTTATCATACATGGATCACCAAGATCTCTGCAGTACTGATGAGTGGGGGTGTGGTGATGCTACTTGTGTTTGATAACAATCTTCTGTTTCATGGAGCGATCTATTTTTTAGTGATCGCAATGGTTGAAAATATCGCCATTACCCTCATTATTCCGAAACAAAAAAGTGATATCGACTCTATTTGGCATGCTTGGAAAGAGAGAGTATAGAGAAAGGAGAAGGTGTGCAACTGACATTTTTGGGCACAAGTGCCGGAAAACCTACCAAAGAGAGAAATGTCTCTGCAGTGGGATTGGCGTTTGAACAGGATACTAAATGGTATTTATTTGATTGTGGTGAAGCCACACAGCATCAGCTTATACAAAGTAGGCTCTCGATCGGTAAACTGGATACGATTTTTATTACGCATATGCATGGAGATCACTACTATGGACTTCCCGGGTTATTGAGTTCTAAAAAACTTGATGCAGCTTTCCAACCCATTACCATATACGGACCAAAAGGTATCAAAAGATTTCTAGAGTGTGTAATGGATATTTCATTTAAGAATTTGGGTTATGAATTGAATATCGTAGAATTTGAAGCTGAAGATTCTTTTATTTTTGACAAGTTTTCATTGAAGGTCTTAGCACTTGAGCACTCCATAGAGAGTTACGCTTTTTACATCAAAGAGAACGATATACATGACAAGATCAATGAAGAAAAACTAAGAGCAATAGGGCTGGAACCATCGCGACTGTATGGTGAATTACAAAGAGGGAAAAGTGTCATTTTTCAAGGGAAAGAGCTCAAACCTGAAGAGTATACACTTGATCCTATTCCAGGAAGATCATTGATCATAGCAGGTGACAACAAAAGGCCTGATGTTTTAGGTGATTATCTGGAAGATCTTGATCTGTTGGTACATGAATGTACTTATACGCAAAATGACTATGACCATCTTCAGGAAAAAGTCTTGCACACGACTGCAAAAGAACTGGGAAAAGTAGTCCAGGAAAAGCGTGTAAAAAACCTGATCGCCACACACATTAATCCAAGGTATAATATGAAAAGTACAACGGGAGTAGAGTTGATCTATAATGAGATAAAGCGATCGTATAAAAGCAGACTTTTTATTGCTAATGATTTTGATGTCTATCGTTTAGGTAGGGATAGCGTGGTTGAAATATTGTAGGGTATCACTATTGAGTTTATCTCATATTTTCAAAGATACTTTAATTTTATGCTGTAAAATCACTTAAGATAAATAACAGTATTTCAAATGCGATCAGAATAATGATGATCCATTCTAGCGTACTGCTGTGTTTATGATTCTGCTCATCCGCAAGAATGGCCAATACCTCCTGCATCACATTCATCTTCCTATTAAGAATTTCGATACGTGGTTGCAGTTCAAGATACTTTCTCATACTTTGATAGTAAATATCCAGTTCTGGATACTCCCAGAAAAACTCCGGAGTATCTAAAAGTTCAAAATGTAAATATATGTTTGACTTCGTAATAAAAAGGCGACCTCTTTCTTTTGCTATATCCTTACGACTCATAGG
>JBFEWI010000100.1:0-6407 GCA_041546475.1 Sulfurovum sp. | reverse complement strand
CTTCTTCTATAGGATCACTATAGATGACCTTTGCACCCGTCTCCTCTTTTTCATACACTTCAATAATGGCTGCTTTAAGCGCATCAATACCTATTTTTTTTGCAGCAGAGGTTTTGATACATGGCACCCCGAGTATGGCAGATAGTTGTTTTTCATCTATCATGATGCCTTCTTTCTGCGCCTCATCATCCATATTGAGTGCGACAACGACTTTTTTACCTGTTTCAAGCAGTTGTGTCGTAAATAACAGGTTTCTCTGAAGATTTGTGGAATCTACCACATTAACGATGATATCGTACTCATCGCTTTGTAAAAAGCTTTTTGTGACTTTCTCTTCTATCGTGTATTCCGTTAGAGAGTATGCGCCGGGGAGGTCAATGATATGTATCTCATAGTCTTTACAGGACACTTCATCACAGAACTTAAATTCTACTTCTGTTTTATCTACGGTTACCCCTGAAAAGTTACCTACTTTCAGTTTTGCATTGGATATCGCATTGATGAGTGAGCTTTTCCCTACGTTTGGCTGTCCTGCCAATGCTATGGTTATTTTTTCCACCTATTTTCCTTATGGAGTATTATAACCTATATAAATGATAACTATTATCACTTATCTAAATTTTGATGAAGTATAGTCTACCTTCTCTTAAAAAAGTATTAAATTGAGAGTAATTATCAATTTAAGTGCCTTGCCACATTAAAATGGCAAACTTTTTAAGAATTCTGCAGCCTTCCCGCCCAATGCCTTATCAAGTTTTTCCTGTACCTTTTCATCTATTTTATCTTTAATCAGTGCAGAGGTATCAATGGTGATTTTTGGGTTATTGACCGACCCTTTGATCTTTCCTCTTACCGTGTGTTCTTCATACACGAAGCTGAACCTGGCTGTGTTGGTATTATTGGTCGAATTAAGTCTTCCCTGAGTAATATCAATACTGCTTCTTGCCCCTGTCGCATGCAATGTATAATCAATGATATTTTTGTTTATATCTGCATGAAACTTGGTGGACGAGAAGATCACACGTGCAGGATCCTTGCCTATCGCTACGCTTATCATATTGGTTAAATCACTTGGTTTGATCTGAAAAGAAGCAATGTCAAGGTCGACGACACCTGATTTCTTTTTAAGGTTATACTTTGCCTTTCCTGAAGCTGATCCCAGGAAATTTTTCTTCTGTCCAAGTGTTCCTAAAATATTTTCTAAAGGCACAGAGTTTATCGAACTGGTTAGATTATCCCCTTTAAGGGTATAATTGATCTTGCCTCCTAAAGAGGTCGTTGCACCCGTTACCTGTAATATTTTGTCTTTAGACAACTCTCCTTGCAAGAGAAGCGGTCCGTAGAACTTTTGACCGATCAGCGGTTGAACTTCCTTTAGACTTGGAATATCTATGGTATACGCACTTTTCAATGTTTGGTTCTGTGCATCATACACCATATCGTCAAGTGTGATGTTACCCACGGAACTTTCCACTTTTGTCTGGATCATCCCTTTTCCCTCTTTGAATGTCCCGGAAGACTCTACTACCGCATTCATAGTGAATGCCTCACCTGTCAACTCTTTCATTGCATCGGGCTGGGTTACCAGTTTGCTGCTTTCAAGAGAGAAGGTACCCTCTTCTGGGTCAAGGTTCGTAAAGTCTATTTGACTGTCTATGGTTCCTTTCACATACACAGGCAATCCGCTCAAGGCAAGTACCTTCTCGACAGAAAGCTCGGATATATCTACTTTGGCTGTTTTGCTGTCATATGCAAACGTGACCTCTTTACCCAATCCTTCTGTCTCTCCGGAGATGCTTAGTCTATCCGTAAGGGTGAGTGAGCCTTTGACACTGACAGGTGTCGCTTTACCTTTTTTTGCCTTGGGGATCAATGCATTGATATCATGTACACGGATATCATACTCAGAGACCAGACTGTTTTGCTCTAGACCATATTCGAACGCAGGAAGTGTGATATCGGTCAGGGTTGAAACCACCATCGCATTTCCGCTAAGCAGTGCATCCTCTATCTCCCCTTTGGATTCGAAGGTAAAAGTATTCTCTTTGGGGATCTTGTATCCTGCTATCTTTTCTACGGTCTTAGGGTTCAACACCCCTTTATCGACCTGTAGTTCATAGGTCCCGGAGAGCTCTTCCAACTCTTCCAGCACCAGGTTTCCGCTGAGTTCACCCTTTGCATAATCGGGTTGTTTAAGAAAAGCGAGAAGCTTCTCTACAGAGAGTTTCTCTAAAGTGACCTTCGCTCTTTCTCCTAGCGTAAAATCAAGCACACCGCCCAAAGAGTGGCTTGTTCCGGTCACACGTGTGGTCTCCTCTTTTTTTTCTACATTCCCTTCTATTTGAAAAGGGCCTGCCAGCTTGTTCTTTGTCAAAATACGCATATCTTTCACATCCAAGCTATAGGCTGCTTTGGCTTCATCCGAAGCCATATCCATCGCTGCCTCTTTGATCTGTAAGGCAAAAAGGTTACTTTGTATATCACCTACCAATTGGGCACTTCTCCCCTCAAGCGTAGCATCCACGGTTCCCTTTACATAACTTTTTTTAGGAAGTGTATAGTGATAGAGTTCTTTCACCAATGCACGATTGAACGTCGCTTTGTTCAGGACAATATGCCCATACCCGCTTGCCGCCTCTTCTCCGATCTTGGGCATATTGATCTCAACATCTATCTTTCCTTCTGCCAAAGCAGGATATCCTACAAGCTGCAATACTTCTGAAAGGTGCGCACCTTTCACATTGGCCAGGATCTTCTGTGCACTATCATCGACTAGATTGAAACGGTAGTCCAGTGCTGCACCAAGGGCTCTACCTTTCCCCTCTACATAGATATCTTCGGAATCCCCTTTAAAATTTCCTTTGATATCTGCATCTTTTACCTTGATCTCCTCATAAGCGAACCCCTCCGTTTTGACCTGATAGGTCCCTTCAAACGACTGGCTCCACAGGTCATGCTGTGTTGTCACATCTACAAAAGCCTGCTTGTTGATCACTATCTCCAAATTCGATGTCCCGGACTTCAATTTGAATGTAGTGACCTCAACGGGCAACCCTATCGTCTCTTCTAATTTCTCTTTGACATAGGGCTTTAGCACCTCGTTACCCGTTTGGCTAAAGATGAAAAAAGATAGGCCTACGATTGTAAGCGACAGAAACAGTAATATCCAAAGTGTTGTTTTAAGTATTTTATTCATGCTTTATTATACTAAAATAAACATAGAAGTGCTAGAATATCCCATGCATTTTACATTCGGTTCACCTTATCTGTTGGTACTACTGTTACTCTTGCCTTGTTTTCTCTGGTGCAAACAATATAGTAAATCCTACTATTTTCCCAAATTGTCATGGGTGACACGACAGAGTCCTCTCCTGAGTTGGGAACCATGGCTGAAAATGGCACTCTTTGCACTGATGGTCTTTGCCCTTGCAAAACCTTTTGTCTATGATGCGCGTTCGGATCAGCACAAAAAGGGACGGGACCTCGTTCTGGCTATCGATGCGAGCGGTTCTATGGCACAGAGCGGATTTCATATCAAAGACCGAATGAAAACCAAATATGCAATCACCACCGAACTCTCCAAAGACTTTATAGCAAAACGCTTTGATGACAATATGGGGGTGGTTGTCTTTGGTACCTTCGCCTATACCGCTTCACCTCTGACCTATGACCTTGAATCCCTCTCTTATCTGCTTGAGATGACCAATGTCGGACTTGCAGGAGAGAGTACCGCCCTGGGTGATGCTATCATGCAGTCCATCCGTACCCTCTCGTATGGTGAGTCAAAAAACAAAGTGATCATCCTGCTCACAGACGGATACCATAATGCAGGGCAAACCTCGCCTAAAGATGCTGTGAAGAAAGCTAAAGAGCTGGGTATCAGGATCTATACCATAGGGATAGGGAAAAAATCTGATTATGATGCCGCATTGCTTGAAACCATCGCGAAGCAGAGTGGCGCTAAAAGTTATGCTGCATCTTCTGCAGAGGACCTCTCCAAGGTCTACGGCGAGATCAATGACCTGGAGCCCAGCGCGATAAGAAGCGAAAACTATCTCAACAAGAGAGTGCTGATACTCTATCCTTTGGCATTGGTATTTATCCTGCTTTTACTCTGGGTACTCGGAACCAGAAGGAGTGAAAAATGACACTGCTTTATCCAGGTTTTTTATGGCTGCTGATCCCTTTGGCGATACTCTTATGGTACAGCACACGTAAAGTGGTACCTCTTGTCCATCTTCTCATCCTCATGCTTGTGGTACTTTCACTTGCACGCCCTGTCCAGGAAGAGGCGCTCCAAGAAACAGGTATAGAGGCCAAAGACATTATCATTGCATTGGATGTCTCCTATTCTATGAAAGCCACTGATATCACACCTACACGTTACGATTTTGCCAAAGAGACCATTGCTTCCCTTCTGCAGGCAAATCCAGCTGACAATATCATGCTCATCGCCTTTACAACGAACCCTTTACTGCTCTCTCCGCCTACCACGGACCATGCCCTTATCAACATTGCACTTAAAAATCTTAACCCCGAGTTCATTCTCACCAAAGGGACCTCTCTTGAAAAGCTCTTTAAGCGCCTCTCTTCGATGAAGATGGGGCATAAGAACCTCATACTCATGACAGACGGGGGAGAAGAGAAGAACCTTGAAAAACTGACAACACTTCTGCAAACCTCAAATATCTCTTTAACCGTCTTGGCATTGGGGACCACACAGGGAACCACCATTGAGAACAAAGACGGCAGTCTACTGAAAGACAAAGATGACAACCTTGTCATCTCTCGTGTCAACCCACTTTTGGAGTCACTCTCCTCCTCTGTTTCAGGCTCTTATGTGACTGCCTCAAGCAGTCCAAAAGCAACAGCGGATAAGCTCAGTGATGCATTACAGGAGAATGCGGATCAGGCACAACAGATACAAAAGATGCAACGCCATTACCTGGAGCTTTATCAACTCCCTCTGGGAGTGGCGCTTCTGTTGTTCTTTATGGTCCATACACGCGCTGTCAAATACCTGCTCATCCTCTTTACACTTTTAGGGGTGCAAGCCGAAGCTTCCATACTTGACAACTACCATCTCAACCGTGCCTACAAAAGCTACAAAGCCTCTGATTTCAATGAGACTAAAAAACAGATCCGGCAGATCAAGGTCCGTTCTTTGCAAAGCCAAATGGTGCTGGCAAATACCTACTACAAACAGCGTGCCTTTAAAAAAGCGATCCAGACATACAGATCCATCCGTTCCACTTCTCCAAAGATCAAGCAGCAACTCTATTACAACATTGCCAATGCCTATGCGATGCAGGAATCGTATGACAAAGCCAAACTTTACTATACTAAAGCCTTACAGTTAGGCAAAGATCCGGACGCTGAACATAACCTGCATCTGGTGGCACTCTTGAGTGACCAAAAGAGTGCAGACCTTGGTATCGCGCACCCAAAATCACAGGACTCCTCTTCAAGCAAAAGTGAAACACAAGAAGGAGACGATAAGGAATCAAACAGTGAAGATGAACCAAGTTCAGGAAGTGGCGGGGGCGGAGAGAGCCAGACACAAAAAGAGCAGGAGAAGAACAAGCTCTTGGATGCCGGAGAACAAGAGCAGCACCCTCTGGGATCCAAAGTCTATGAACTTATCAATAAAGGATATATACGTGAAACACAACCTTGGTAAAAGAGCTTTACATCTCCTCTTTGTTCTTCTTAGCTTCCTTACGCTTCAGGCAGAAGATTTTAGCTATACATTCAATGTAGATCAACCCACACCGTATGTCAAAGAACCCATTATACTGACCCTTGATCTCAACCAAACCAATCATAATGTCGTGATGCTTTTCAGCTTTGATATCCAACCGAGCAAAGCGTATACGTTTCAAAGACTTGACATCCGGAAAACTGAAAATTATCATGACGCCAAACTACATTATGTCTATCTCATCTACCCCTTAAAATCCGGAGATCTGAACATTACCTTTGACCTTGTCAAAAAAATCACGACAGATGAGCTTCTGGCTTACAGTTTCTCCGGAGACAGAGATAATGTAAAAAAATTGGTGACCAAGGACACACAGATCGATCTGCCTCCTTTACAACTCCGGGTCAAACCGCTTCCCGAAGGGACCGTGCTTGTAGGAGACTTCGCATTGACCTATGAGATCAAAAAGCATCAAGCCAAGGCCTATGAACCATTGCCTTTCCAGGTAAGCATCAAAGGAAAGGGGTACCCTTCGCTGGTAGAGACACTGCTTCCAAAAGAGGGAAACTTTACACGCTTTACAGAAAAACCTATTGTCAAGTCAATAGCGACCAGAGAGGGAACACACAGTACTGTCACCTACCCGATGGCACTTTCTCACAGTCAAAGCTTTACACTCCCGCCGGTCGTGCTCAAAGCCTTTGAT
>JBFEWI010000164.1:0-3889 GCA_041546475.1 Sulfurovum sp. | reverse complement strand
GGAACTTCGTCTAAGGAGAACGCTTTGAGTTTATCGAGGATCCATTGATGTTCACTGCTATTTTCATTGAAATAGAGAAATATTCCTCCCCCATCTTCTTCATTTTGTATCAGTATGCTCTCCTGGCTTTCCAACTCCCATGCACTCAAAGATCCATATTCCACATACGCTTTTTGTATCACATAGCTTTGCAGTGTGATCTCTTTCTCCAAAGAGTAAAAAAGAAATCTTTTTGAAGCGACATCCTCTATCTTTACTGGCGTAGCAGAATGCAGATGATGTATGGTATATCCGAAGTGCTCTAAAAGTTCAGATAAAAACCCTTGAGTCCAAGTAAGTACTTGTTTCATACATTTGGATGTTGCCGGGTCTTTATTGTCTCTATCCAAATAGGAAGTATTATAATCTTTACAGATATTGCTATAGTCTATGCCGATACCTATTTTTTTCATATTTAGGCCTCTTTTATCACGCTGACTTCATCTCCGACTTCGATTCTTCCATAATCTATTGGAGTGATAAAAAGACCACGGTTTCCTTGAATGAGTTCAGGAAGTTCAGGAGCAAAAGCATAAAGATATCGATAATCTTCACACGGTCCCTGCACTTCAAACATGATCTCTCCTATCTCTATGACCGATCCTTTTTTCAAGTGATAGAGGTCAACATCTACATAAATATCTTCCATCAAAAGACCTCTTTCAAAAAAAAGTTCCGCTTCTTCAATGATGTCATAACTCTTTTTTGAGACCAGTACCATCGGACGTTCGGTTCCATTTTCATAGTCTCTACTGCCCATGATACCATTTTCATCACACTCTATGTCTTCAACCTTCATACGGTGACCGGATCGCATCATATCGGGCATCGTCATATATAACGATAATACTTTTCCACTTGTCATCTGTTGTCCTTTTTTAATAATCATACAAATTTTGTGTGATACTAGCATAATTTATCTGTAATCTCATAAAATCATAAAAAATTGGTATACAGGGAGCATGGATTTTAGCAGACACTTTCCCGTCATAACACCATATAGCCTCCTATTTTAGGGCTATTTCTGATGCTTAAGTGAAAGCTCCACAAGACGTGAGGATAACTCATGATTAGAGTCAACAAGATCGATGTTTCGCATCACTTGGAAATGCTGTCTCTCTTCATCCGTATCGACTTTGATGATGATGTTTGCATCACTGTAGTAGTCTGTTACGGCTTGGCTGATAAGGTCTTTGGTATGTTCATCCTGCACCGTAATAATAATACCCCAACTCTCTTCAACCTTCAGTGACTCCATAACGGGGCGTTTGTTCAAGTGTCCAAAGTATGCAAGAAAATTGATTCTTCTTGCCAACAGGACATGCTGTAAATTGTCTGAGATAATAATAAAATCGATGTTCTTTGCATAAAGCTCTTTGGCAACAGCCCTTCCCAGTGTACCAAACCCCACGATGATAATGTGATTCTTCTTATCGATCGGGGTAATCACATCAGATTCGTAAAACTCTTTTTCAAAATAGGATGAGAGTTTATAGATATTGTTCAATACGAACGGAGTAACGATCATCGATACAAAGGTGATTAAAAATAAAAAATTTGCCATATCGTGGGTGAGCAGGTCATTGGCAGCAGCCAGATCAAATACGACAAAAGAGAAGCCTCCTATCTGCGCCAATGCAAGCGCTGTTTTCATAGAGGTATTGGTATCTGATTTTCTCTTTATGATCAGATAGATGACCCCCATTTTTACCAGAGAGACCAAAGCGAAAATGAAGAAAACCGTATGAAGGTTGGAAAAGAGGTAAACGATATCGATCTTTGTTCCCACACTAAAAAAGAAGACACTTAAAAGCAGATCTTTATAGCTTAAGATGTCCGACTCTACTTTGATGGTATATTTGGTATCGGCAATCAGGACACCAGCGATAAAGGCTCCCAGGGAGTATGTAAAACCTATGGAATGCATCAGAACTGCCATACCTAGTACAATGGTAAAAATAGCCCCAAGAAAGATCTCTTCGAGTTGTGTTCTTGCGGCGAACTTCAGGATCATATCAACGATCTTGTCACCGACATAACGGATGAACAGCACGATAAAAACAAGTGCCAAGACCGTTTTCAGTATGACCTCCATAATGGACATATCGGTTCCGGACGCCCCATAAGATAAAAACGTGATAAGCAGTAAAATAGGAATGACCGATATGTCTTGAAAGATCAAAATACCGACCGATTTTTTCCCATACGGTGTATAGATATCTTTTGACTCTTTCAGGTACGGAAGTACGATCGCCGTTGAAGACAATGAGAATGCCAGAGCAATAATGATCGAACTTGTCACATTTAAGCCAAACATATAAAAAGCCAAAGGGAAAAAGAAGACCACACTTAAAAAAAGCTGCAAGGCACCATTGATGAGCAGTGTCTCTTTCATCTTTTTGATCTTCTCAAAACTGAGTTCAAGGCCGATGGTAAACATTAAAAAGACGATACCAAACTCCCCTACCAGTTCCAATGAATCAATCTTTAGCGTATTAAAGTCGAAAAGATAACTGATAATGGTACCCGTAAAGATGTACCCGAGAATATGCGAAATATTATGTCTTTTGAAAATGATATTGAGTAGTGTTGCAATGAAGATCGTTGCAAAAATTGCTAATAGTAAAGTTTCCATGTGCAATTATAATCAGAAATATACTGCTTACTATCGAAATATTGTATATAAATTAGACATTACTTCAAAATTTAATGGTTTTTCATTGAGGTAGATGTATCTCATCACAAGGAGAGTAAAATTGGCAAAACCTCAAGCGTATTGAAAACTTAAAAAGATAAATAGCTGTAGATATTGATTAATTTGCCGATGTATTGGGGATTAAAGGTGGTGGTCGGGGGAGACTCGAAATCTATTCTCAATCCTCTGAAAGCCCTATATACGGGCAATCTTAAATCAAATAGTTGGCTGTTGGCATACAAATAGCGTACAAATTTGGCAGAGTCTGCCAAATTATTAAAATGATCTATTTTTATCAAAGAAGCAGATAAACATCATGCAAGAAAAGTTTAGTGAACTTTTCTATATGTATCATTTGATACGCTCTCAACTATCTCTAACTTTTACTCTTCATTGAGTTGATGCATGAAATCATTGAAGGTATCAGTCGTTACCCCGTTCTCATCTAAGAAAGCCATTAATGCTGCGGCTGAGGCTTCGTCGCCTTCACTCTTCTCAATTTCTAATAGTTTAGCATACAAGTCACTAATAGCTCTTTTTGCTTTTGGTAAAACATATTTACGCGTCGACACATAGTTTCTAAAAGAACCATCAGGGTTTGTTGCGCCCCTTACTTGTGCAAGCACCCAGTAAAATTCCCCATTTTTACAAAGGTTCTTAACGTAAGCGTGAACTTCCTTACCCTCTTTAAGATTGTCCCAAAGGTATTTAAAAATAACTTTTGGCATATCAGGGTGGCGAAGAATTGAGTGTGGTTTATCTATCAATTCACCTTTAGTGTAACCGGAGATCTTCATGAAGATAGGGTTAGTGTAAGTTATATTCCCCTTTTCATCAGACTTTGACACAATCATGTCTATAGGGGTAACCTCATGTTCAACATTTATTGGAGTTGCTCTTTGCATTTGTACCTTCCTTTTATGATATATAATATAATATCAAAATATAGATATTAATACAAATTTCATATGATATATTATTATATAAAATAATATATCTAAAGGATGCTGCTTAACTATTTTCTTACTCCTTTGACCTATATTATACTAATCCCCACTTTCAAATTATTCAGGAATTAAATGGCGAACAATATCAGGCACTAATAATTCATTTATGATCAGTATATACGTGCTTTGAAGATGAATTGTAGGAAAT
>JBFEWI010000054.1:0-9439 GCA_041546475.1 Sulfurovum sp. | reverse complement strand
TCTGACGCCTAGAGACCGTTATTCAAAGATACCGAATATCTATTTCGTTCCTACGGTCAATGCTTTAAAGAACTGGTGTTTTAGGGCAGGGTTTGAAACCGTTGAAGTATTGGAGATCATGAAAACTGAACCGACTGAACAGAGAAAAACAGAGTGGATAGAGACACAAAGTCTAGAAGATTTTCTGGATCCTGACGATCATACTAAGACCGTCGAGGGATATCCTGCCCCTAAAAGAGTTTATATCAAAGCTATGAAATCACTTTAAAACAGCTTAAAAAGCTTCATTCTTAAAGTTACTTTTATTTTTAAATAAGCTTGATTTAGCTATAAATACGCTAATAAAAGCAAAAAGTCGACAAAATTTAAGTTTTCGAGACTTTCTTACTGGATTGGAAAAGAATGAGAATATTAACTGTAGGTTTCAATGATGAATACGTTAAGGAACTTGAAAAAGAGTTAGATAAATACTTTATTTGTATTGTTGACAATGCAAAAGATATGTATGATGCAACCAACTTTACAGACTTTAGACACTATGAACTGGTTGTGATCGTAGATGAAGGTGTAAAGTTTTCACTTGAGCGTTATGTGAATGAAGTCAAAAAGAAAAAGAGTGAAACGAAGATCATGATCTTGACAAATAATGTCAAAGCGCAATCAGCTTTCTTCTCTTTGGGTGTAGATGATGTGATCTATCAGCACGGTGAATATCCTGATCTTATCGCTGCAAGAGTGTTGGCAAATATGAGACATCTGTTCGGTACACAGGTAAACATTGATAAACTTGTGATCGACATTGCGAACAAAAAGATCGAATATGATGAGAAGATCGTTTCTCTCAATGGCAAAACATTTGATATCCTGGCATATCTTGCACTTCGTAAACAACGTGTTTTCTCAAAAGATGAGATCATCAATGCACTCTGGGAAGAGCCGGAGTATGTCAGTGACAATACAGTTGAAGTAGCGATCAATCAGATTAGAAAAAGACTGAAGAGTATTTTGGGCTTCCAGGTGATCCATACTGTACGTCGTAGAGGCTATAAGTTTTCATACTAAACTTTTAAAGTTCCCATCCTCTTTTTCTAGTTCCCACTCTCCTGAGTGGGAATGAATACTTTAATTTTCATACTTTAGAAATATTTCCTCTTATTGTAACTGTGGTGTTGTTTCTCCTTTCCTTTTTTTACAAAAAACGAAACCAAAAAATCGTCGTTCCTCTCGAATCGCTGGGCTTGCAAGGTCGTTCGAAACGACAAGGCACACTTCGTGTGATTTATAGGTTGTTTTGCTATAATCTTCAAAAACGTTGAGGATAGCCTATGCAATTAAATACCCATCTAAATATCAATACGTCACTTTGCGGAAAAGTGACAAAGCTTCAGGAAAACTACGCAGAAGTACTTTTGCATACCACACAACAGATGGCAGCAGACCAAGAGGGATTGGTCCATGGCGGTTTTATCTTCGGTGCAGCAGATTATGCAGCCATGTCTGCAGTGAACGATCCTTATGTGGTACTGGGAGCTTCAAGTTCGAAATTCATCGCACCTGCAAAGGTCGGTGATGCAGTATTGTGTAAAGCTTCGGTTGTCAATAGTCAAGGCAAGAAATCCGAGGTAGAAGTAGAGGCGTTTGTCAATGGAAAGTTAGTTTTCGAAGGCAGCTTTACAACGTTCGTATTGTCTTCACATGTCCTAGGCTAACAGAAGCTTATGCTATACTTCATTTTTTAAATACAAATCAAGGTAAATGACAATGAAAAAATTTTTTCTTTATGTGTTTCTGGCTCTGGCAGTATTGGCTGCAATCTTTACATATATTCTTTACAGCGAAGGGGCATTTGAAACCTATGAACCTGAACCAAAAAGTGAACTGAAACCTTTTATGAAGTGTGAAGCGGGAAAATGTGGCGAAGGTAAGTGTGGTTCAGGTAAACCGGAAACGGCAGAAAAAAGTGATCTAACCCCTTCTATGAAGTGTGAGGCAGGAAAATGCAGTACAGGAAAATGCGGTTAACGTTTCATAGATCAGAGTAGAGGATCAAAGTGTCCTCTTTACCTGCTCTATCCAAAAAGGTATGACTTTTTGTTCGGCTTGGAGGGTAGTGCTCATTCCATGGCCGGGATAGATCGTGTAATCGCCTTCTATGGTGAGCGCTTTTTCCAAACTTTTTACCATCTCTTCTCCGTTTGATGAGGGGAAATCCCATCTCCCGATACTTTGTTCAAAGAGAAAGTCCCCGCTGAACCATACATCATCGATCTCTATAATCGAACAGCCAGGTGTATGTCCTGGAAAGTGACGGTATTTGATCTTGACCCCTTCAATGGTCAGTTCTTCATCACCTACGATGATATGGTTCGGTTCACTTGGAGGCGTACCTTGTCCCAGGGGATCGTCTGTCAGCATAAAGACATCACCTTTGGGACAATAGATAGGAAGCCTCAGTTTCTCCTGGACCTCTGCGTTGGACCATACATGGTCAAAGTGACCATGGGTGTTCAGTATCGCAACAGGATTGGTGACATTGTCAAGGACCCATTGGGTCGCACCTATACCGGGGTCTATAATAAAATCTTTTCCCTCTACGGTTACGATGTAACAGTTGGTTTGGTAAGCTCCCATAGGTTGTATTTTGATTTGCATGATATAATTCTCCTATGAATATATTTAGTCTGTTAGAACGTGCCATTATGAGTGATGATATTCTTATCAAAGAGGAGTTGACCGCTCAATGTTTGGCGTATTGTACCCAAAATGAAATAAGGTGTGATGATGATTTTACACCTCAATTATTTTCAAAACCCTCCTATGCCTCTAAATGTCACATTGTAGATCCGCGTGAGTTGCCTGCCAGAAAAGACTTTGAGAGCAAAGAGGGGTTGGCCACACTGGTACATGCCATTGCACATATAGAGTATTCAGCTATCGATCTGGTCCTGGATGCGGTCTATCGTTACTCCCAGATGCCTAGCGATTATCAAGTTGATTGGCTGGAAGTGGCCAGTGACGAGATACGCCACTTTAAAATGCTGCAGAGTATCCTGACAGAGCTTGGATATACCTATGGGGATTTCCCTGTACATTGCGGGCTTTTTGATGCCGCAGAGCACAGTGCAGGGAATATTCTGGAGCGTATGGCGATCATCCCGCGTTACTATGAAGCATCAGGTCTGGATGTCAGTCCCCAGATCATTAAAAAACTGGACAACAAACGCAAAAACCCTCAGGTGAAAAAAGTGATAGAAGCACTGCAGATCATTTATGACGAAGAGATAGACCATGTGCACAAGGGTGATAAATGGTTTAAATACCTTTGTAGAGAAGCAGGAGAAGCAGAGGGTAGAGAAGAAGAGGTCTATTTTGAAATACTTGAACGTTATAAGTTGCTCTCAAAACACCGCCCCCATGTCAATGTGGAAGCAAGAAAAGAAGCTGGATTCTCCTGTTCCGAGATCAAAAAACTGGGTGCAAAGGAGTGTTCATGAGAGCATTTTTTGAAGCAATGCTTTTTATACCAAGGGGGTATCATTACCCTCTGATATTGCTTCTGCTTCCTCTCTCTATCCTCTATGGGTTCATCATGTCTCTGCGCAGAATGGTCATTTCCCCTAAAGACTTCGGCATCCCCATCATATCTGTGGGGAATCTTATCGTTGGAGGAAGCGGAAAGACACCTTTTGTCATCGCACTTGCTTCAAGGCTTGATGGTGTAGTGATCATCTCACGAGGGTATGGCCGTAAAAGCAAAGGACTGGTCGAGGTCAGCTCTGAGGGCAGGATACTTGTCGATGTGACACAGAGCGGAGATGAACCTATGCTGATGGCACAGTCACTCCCTCATGCAAGTGTGATCGTCAGTGAAGATAGGGCGTTGGCCATCACATTGGCCAAAGAGAAAGGTGCAAAGTATATCATTTTGGATGACGGATTTAACCGTGTCGAGATAGAAAAGTTTGACATTATCCTTGAGCCTGCACAGATCAAAAATTATTTCCCTTTCCCTGCAGGGGCATTTAGGGAATTCTGGTTCAATAAAATGTATGCAGATATCGTGGCAAAAGAGGGGGAGGCATTTCACCGAAAAGTGGTGTTTGAGAATCTCAAACCCAAGATGGTACTGGTAACGGCTATTTCAAATCCACATAGACTTGATACTTATTTGCCTGAGGGTGTGGTGCATAAAGTCTATTTGGAAGATCATGCCTATTTTGAGGAAGAAAAACTCAAAAATCTCCTATCTGACCATAAGGCCCAGAGTCTTCTTGTGACTGAAAAAGATGCAGTAAAAATGAAGGACTTTAAGTTACCTATCTCTGAAATGAAGTTAAAATTACAGATCCAAGAGACCATCTTCACTCAGATTGATGAATATATAAAGGGATATCCAGAATGAAAAGTAATATTAATGTTGTCAAAACGCTGCTTGAGGCTTTACCGTTTATCAAAAAGTTTTCCAATGAAAAAATAGTCATTAAATATGGGGGGTCTGCCCAAACGAGTAATGAACTCAAAGAACAGTTTGCACAGGATATCGTACTGTTGCACCTTGTAGGGATGAAACCTATCATTGTACATGGTGGAGGCAAAAGCATTACAGACCTGCTTGCCAATTTAGGGGTAGATACGACGTTTATAGATGGACAGCGTGTCACGACCAAAGAGGTAATGCGAATTGCAGAGATGGTATTGAGCGGTGAGATCAACAAAGAGATCGTCTCTTTACTTGATAACCATGGCTCTAAAGCCATTGGGATATCCGGAAAGGATGGCGGTTTTCTCAAAGGTATTCCTAAAGATTTTGAAAAGTTCGGTTATACGGGTGTCATCGAACATGTCAATCCTGAGATCGTCAATAACATCATTG
The DNA here is from genome assembly GCA_041546475.1 of Sulfurovum sp. Taxonomy (GTDB): domain Bacteria; phylum Campylobacterota; class Campylobacteria; order Campylobacterales; family Sulfurovaceae; genus Sulfurovum. Next base: position 4,566 of record JBFEWI010000054.1, on the reverse strand, counting down.
AAGACGGCGCAATACCTGTGATCGCCCCTATCGCAGGAAGCAGTACGATGGGGCATCCCGGTTTCAATATCAATGCGGACCTTGCAGCGAGCAAAATAGCCGTAGCCTTGGAAGCGAGAAAAGTACTTTTCCTTACAGACACGCCTGGTGTGCTGGATAAAGAGATGCAGCTGATCACAAATCTAAGCATAGAAAAAACCGAAGCCCTCAAAGCAGACGGAACGATAAAGGGAGGCATGGTACCTAAAGTGGATGCCTGTATCGAAGCGCTGCGCGGAGGTGTCAAAAAAGCACATATCATCGATGGCCGAGTGGAGCACTCACTCCTTCTGGAAATTTTGACCAGTTCCGGGGTAGGGACCTGTATCGAACTCTAAATGTAATGTATACTCGTCTACACAACACAATTTTATGGCATAAAATGAACGAAACTATAAAAAATGAAAAATTTTAAAATTATTTTTAGAATTTAAGTTATTTCTCTTAGGTAATTGTGTTATAATTCTCTCATACGGTTATACTGTATTGAAAAAGCCAAGTCCATCGCGAGGTGGGTACGGAAAGTTATGGGTCTCACGCAGATCGCCAGACTACCAATAGAGATATAAACTCATTCTATCTATTTAGAAAGTTTCATTCTTCTATTACCTGAGTATTTTAGTGTTTGTTTGTCTCTATGATTTTATTAGTTGACATTCTTTTCCCTAAATCATTCTTCTCCTATTATTGTAGGGCAAATAGATACTAGATACTTGAGTTTACTTCATACCTAGATTCCCCTGATTTCTGACAATCCTTAGCTTATTTAGCTATAATTACAATCAAATAGAACCCTCTGAATAACCTAGAACCTATTATTGTGTCACTAGTTTATTCAGAGTGTTCTAATATAAACAGTAGGATAACATAGATGCAATTTATTGAGACACGGGGAAATGACGGACAGAAACCTTCCTCTGTACCATTTTCAGAAGCGATACTCAGCCCAAGTGCTAGTTTTGGTGGGTTATACGTACCCAAAGAACTCCCAGCTTTAGATAAAGAATATTTAGAGGGACACCTCTCTAGTCATTATAAAACTCTGGCATTGGATTTTTTAGAAAAATTCGGTATTGATATTGAAACAGATGTACTGGTAGAAGCACTTAAAAGATATGATGCTTTTGTTGATCCTTCAAATCCTGTACAGCTTTCCCAGATCGAAGATGACTGCTTTGTCTCTGAACTCTACCATGGTCCTACCAGAGCCTTTAAAGATATGGCACTACAGCCTTTTGGGTATGTGTTAAGTAAATTGGCGCAAAAAAGAGGCGAACATTACCTTATCATGGCAGCAACAAGCGGAGATACCGGTCCTGCTACATTGGAGACATTCAAAGGTCAGGAAGGGGTACAGGTAGCGTGTCTTTACCCGGATGGCGGTACCTCTGATGTACAAAGACTTCAAATGGTCACCGAAGATGCTTCAAACCTGAAAGTGATCGGGGTGAAAGGTAATTTTGACGATACGCAAAATACACTCAAAGACCTACTTGCCTCTGATGACTTTAAGGCAGAATTGGAAGAGAGAAATATCAAACTTTCAGCAGCGAACTCTGTAAACTTCGGACGTATCATCTTCCAGATCATCTATCATATCCACTCCTACCTGGAGTTGGTACGCAAAGAGAGCATTCAAATGGGTGAGAAGATCTATCTTGTGGTCCCAAGCGGTAACTTCGGTAATGCTCTGGGTGCCTATTATGCTAAAAAAGCAGGCTTGCCGATAGAGAAGATCCTTATCTCATCCAATATCAATAATATCCTGACAGACTGGATCACCAAGGGTACGTATGACCTTACGACACGTACATTGATACAGACAGAATCTCCTGCCATGGATATTTTGAAAAGTTCAAATGTCGAACGTATCATGTTTGACAAATTCGGTGCGGCACGTACCAAAGAACTGATGGAAGGATTGGCCAAAGAGGGCAAATATCAGTTAAGTGCGGATGAACTGGCACTATTACGTGAAGATTTCGATGCTTCTTTCTCAGATGATGAAGAGTGTGAAGCTGTGGTAGGCGAATATGCAAAAAAAGGGTACATTATGGACCCGCATACAGCCACATGTATGAGAGCCTATAAAACATTAAGAGAGAAAGACCTTAAAACGGTGGTCTACTCGACTGCAGAATGGACCAAGTTCAGTCCTTCCGTTTCAAAATCACTCGGACATGAAGTCAAAGATGATGTAGAAGCATTAAAATGGGTGAGTGAACATGCAAATGTATCGGTACCGCCTATGATACATGGACTGTTTGAGAAACCTGTGATCCATTCGGTCATCGTTGAAAAAGAATCCATTAAAGGAGAGATGTTAAACTTCTTATAGTTTAGCATAACGTAATGTCCAGAAACCACTTGAGATTTTTCTTATTATCCTATCTATGTCTGGAAACGGCCGCTGCAAAGTCGATGGTAGACTGCAGGGTCGTCACCGGCGCTATGACCACATGTAACCCTTACGGGGAAAAATTTCTAAAAGCCAAAGAGATCGTATATGATGGGAACAGACAAAAATTGATCAGGGCAAAAACGTTACCTGTCCCTGAAAAAAAGCCTTTTGTTAAAGTGGTTTCCGTAGAGGATATGATAGAAAGGCATGTAAAAGTCCAAGAGTCTGTACGTTTTAAAGGCAGTGAAAACGCACCTACAAAGTATACAACAGAAGAACCCGTCGCTCAGGTCATACTGGATGATAAGATAGAAGAGATAGAGACGTGTGAAGCCCCTCCACGTATAGAAAGAGAGCTTCTAGAAACCATCGTACCTGAAGTACCGGAAAAACCCCAAACTGTTTACGGTAAGTACATGGTTGTCAGGGGCGATGCACTGAGTAAGATCGCTAAGAAATTTGGCTTAACAACACAAGAAATTGCAAAAATGAACGGTATTCGGATCCAATCTCCTTTGCGTATCGGACAGAAACTCAAGCTCCCTTTTGAACAAAAAAGGATCGATGCGATCTCTTCTGGAAACTACTTCATTAAGAAGGGAGATACGATCATCTCTATTGCCAAAAAATTTGATCTTGAACCTGAAGATTTAATGCTGTTTAATAAGATCAAACGCCCTGCACTCATACGTATAGGTAAAATGATAAGACTTCCGCTTCCTCACATCCTGGCACATCTAAAAACAGAGAAAAGGCTTCGTGTCACGGCAACTGCATATACATCACATAGAGCACAGACAGACAGTACACCTTTCCTGGCAGCATGGAACAATCGTCTGCGTCCGGGCATGAAGATCATTGCAGTCTCCAGAGACATGATAAAAAAATATGGTATGCGTAATGGGACAAGAGTGCGTATCGGCGGGTTACCGGGTTACTATACCGTACGTGACAAAATGAACAAACGCTACCAAAAACGTATCGATATCTATATGGGGCTTGATAGAAGAAGAGCGCTGCGTTGGGGAAGACGCAGTGTCATGGTGTACTGGTAATTAAAGAGACTCGAAAATTTCCAAAACTTCCAGATACCTGTCACTTTTCTCTTCATACACTTTCTCAAGTGCACTCAACTCATCACTCAGTGCAGTCAGACCTTTTTCCTGATAACACTCAGGATCCTGTAGACATGCATTGAGTGCAGCTATCTGCTGTTCCAGCGCTTCGATCTCATCAGGTAAGGTATCATAATCTTTTTGCTCTTTATAGCTCAGTTTTGTCTGTTTCTTTGCAGTGACCGGCACCTCTTTTTTTGTAGATGTTTTGACCTCTTGTTCGAGTGTGTCAAGCTCTTTCATCTCTTTTTCGATCTCCAGGTACTCGGTATAGGTCTGATACGACTCCTCAACCACACCATTGCCTTTAAAAATAAAGAGTTTCGAGGCTATTTTGTCTATGAAGTAACGGTCATGTGAGACAAAGAGTATGGCACCCGGAAAGTTGATGAGTTTCTCTTCCAGGATATTAATGGTCTGGATGTCCAGGTCATTGGTCGGTTCATCCAGGATGAGACAATCCACTTTTTTAGTTAGGAGCAACGCCAATGCCACACGGTTCTTCTCTCCGCCGGAGAGCATGCCCACTTTTTTAGTCAGGAACTCTTTAGGGAAAAGAAACGATTTAAGGTAGCCGTAGACGTGAAGATTGGCACCCTGTACTTCTATGTGGTCTCCCCCATCAGGGCAGAAGGTCTCTATCAGTGTTTTCTCATTGTCAAGCATCTCTCTGTGCTGGTCAAAATAACCTATGGAGAAGTCTCCCTGCTTGATGATACCGCTTTGGGGTTTGATACGTCCAAGCATCAGTTTGAGTAGGGTTGATTTTCCTGCACCATTGATACCGACAATGGCTATTTTGTCTTTCTGAAGAATACGTGTATTGAAGTTCTCTATGAGTTTTTTCCCAGGAACCGAATAGGAGACATTCTCAAGTTCAAAAAGCATTTTTTTCCGCGATACCCCTTCATCACGATTGAAGTGTTTTTTCTCACGTTCAAGTTCTACCATCATCTTTCGGATCAGTGTAGGGTTTTTCTTTGCTTCATCACGAAGCTCAAAGACACGTTT
>JBFEWI010000337.1:0-1073 GCA_041546475.1 Sulfurovum sp. | reverse complement strand
GTTTCAACGATATTTTGACCGCCCAACTCACCTACTTTTTTCTCACTCTCTTTTGCCATATTGTCAAAGTAGTTTGCTGCTTCTTCGATAGCTGCTTTTTGGTTATCATCAAGCTTTGCAGTTTCCTCTGCTACTTTCAGCTTTGACTTTTGTTCAAGCTCTTTGAACTTTGAAAGTTCTTCAGGATCAAGTTGATCAACGTTCTTTCCGAATAGCTGCTGTGCTGCTCTGTCATAGTCACCGTTTTTGATGTTACCTTTTGCAAGTGCTTTGAACGTACCGAATGTAAGCAGGTTCACCCCTGTATCTATAGCAACATCTGTGACGATCTGCTTAAGTCCATCTTGCTTCTTGAAGTTTTCAAGGAATGAAATAGAAGCCGATATTCCTGAATCTGTCAATAGTGACGGTGCAAGACCTTTGATCGGTGCAGTAGCAATACCACCACCAACATAAGGAAGAACCTTACCTGCTGTATATGAATAATCGGTATTCTTATCTTCGATGAATTCAGTTTGCCCCTGTGGTGTCTGTTGTACATCTTCGAACCCTACAGGCTGATCTTCATTGTATTGGATCGTATGTGTACCCGTTGGCAGTTCCTGAATCTTATTCGATAGATAATCCCTTGCATCTGCAAGTAGCCCCCATTTGCTTTCGTCTGTGATAGTGTGTAGGATATTATCTGCAACTGAAAGAGTACCGCTTGAAAGTTGTTCTATCGGTGCGATTGATTTCAGTTCTTCCTCTGTAGGGTTTACCACTTTATCGAAGAAGTTCTTTTTGATACGCATTTTAGTTTCAACATCTTCAACCATAACAGGCTGCATAGAAGTCTGCCCTGTAGGTGTCATGTTGCGATCTTCGAACCCTGTCTGCTGATCCTCATTGTAAGAAAGGTTCACCTCTCCCGATGGCTTCATAAGGTTGTCGAATTCTTCATCTTGAATCTCTGAAGCGAAGTAGTTTGCAGCCACCTTGAATCTTACATCAAGCGGCTGTTTTTTGAAGTCCTCATCATCGAATATTTCGTGCTGCATAATAACCCTTAGTAGTTATATTTTTCCCAAGCT
>JBFEWI010000239.1:0-2212 GCA_041546475.1 Sulfurovum sp. | reverse complement strand
TATTTGAAATTATCATTAGAATATATTATATTCCTATATAATATTAAATGTCAATTAATTCTCAAAATATATTTCTAAAATTTAAAAAACCGATCTTTAATAGGGTTATTTATCTTTGTAGTTTTTATCAATGAGTTTCAGGTATTTTACAGGTGTGACCGCTTTCATTGCCTCGGCCAGCCATTGTATCTGGAACCATGCTGCACCGGAATCCCTGAGGTCAAAATAGTTTTTGAGACTTCTGATATTAAATGTAACTACCATATCCACTTTCCAGTTATCTGTGACAATATGTTTAAAGCCATCCCCTACATTTCTTTTTTTCTTTCCATTTTCCAATGCTTTAAACAGTGCTGGAGCATTGCCTCTGTTCTCTTCGATGAAAGGGATAGAAGATTTTGCTACAGCAGTGTGTATAAAATCGGTCTCTCTTTGGTATTGGAAATGTAATTTGTCATAGATAGCTCTGATCTCAATGTGTAGATACTCTCTGTCTGTAATGACAAAGAGGTTTAAGGTAAGCAGTGTTTCAAAAAAGAATGCAAAACCGTCCTCTGCCTCAAGTGAAGCTACAAAAGCATTGATAACACTTGACATCGTGTAGCGTGTACTTCTTACAGAGATCGCCTGGAGTCTGTGCCTTGCATGCTCCTGAAGTACCCCTCTTGAAGTTCCCTGTATCAGATAACTCAAAGTCGCATGTTCTATGATGGAGTGATGGTGATGTACCCATGCAAGGCTTGAAAGAAGATCTGAATCATCGATGTTATTGATGGCATTGGTATCAAGATCGAGCATAGCATTTTTTACACACGCATTTTCAGAGTTTTCAAAACTGTCATAACATGTTCTTGCAGCGATCTCTGCAACACCAAGGCCAGATTGTTGTAAAAGTGTAACTTTAGGTTTTTCATACGCTATGTGATACATTTCCATTGTTTCCATGGGCAGACTCCCTCATATATTTAGATACAATTATATCACTATAAATTTAGAGCAATATGAGGATTTAGCCATGAGACCTGATGAACGATTTTTTAGTTTTGAAAAAGATTTTAGAGAGCCCTATGCAAGGGACAGGGACAGAGTGCTTCACTGCAGCTCTTTTAGACGCCTAGAGTATAAAACACAGGTCTTTTTAAACCATGAGGGGGACTACTTTCGTACACGATTGACCCATTCGCTTGAAGTCAGTCAAATCGCAAGAACACTTTCACGCATGCTGCAACTCAATGAGACCCTTGCAGAAGTGATTGCACTTTCACATGACCTGGGACATACACCCTTCGGGCATGTGGGCGGAGATGAACTGGATAAACTTCTCAAGGCAGACGGCAGACCTTTGGGCTTTGAACACAATTTTCAATCCTTCAGGGTTTTGACCAAGCTGGAAAAACGGTATAAAGAGTTCGACGGGCTCAATCTCACATTTGCTACCCTGGAAGGGGTACTGAAGCATTCCTATCCTTATAAAAAACCTTTTTTGGAGGGGCTGGACCCTCATTTTGACCTGGAGAAACACCCTTCACTCGAAGCGATGGTAGTGGACCATGCAGATGAGATCGCCTATACTTCTCATGACATCGATGACGGTATCAAATACGGACTCATCACTTTTGACGATCTTTTAAAAGATGTGCTTTGTTTAAGAGTGGATGCCATGGTGCAAAAAGAGGGCGTGAAGAGGGATGAAAAACTCTACAGACACCGTTTTGTGGCAGGACTCATCAAACTGCTTGTAGAGGATTTTATCGAAAACTCAAAAGAGGGTACAAACAAGTATCGACAGGAAGTGCCTATTTGTGTGACGATAGATGCACAGGAAATACTGCCTGTCGGATTTTCCAAAGAGACAGGCACACAGCTTAAAAAGCTCAAAAAACTGCTGCATCAGAAACTCTACAGACATCAAAAGATCGTACGTAAAATGTATGCAGGAAAACAGTGTATACAAGGACTATACAGAGCATTTACAGAAGATACAGATCTACTTCCTCCTCATCAAAAAGAGCTCTTTGATGTACGTAATAAGGAGCGTGTTATCGCAGATTATATCGCAGCGATGACAGATCGCTATGCGATGAAAACCTACCATGAACTGTACGGATTTTCCCTATAGAAAACCGTACGTGTCTCTTATAGAGAATCATAGAACATTAAGGCAAATAAGGTAATTTTTTATATTAAAATCTCTTATAATAGTAATTATAGT
>JBFEWI010000112.1:0-6143 GCA_041546475.1 Sulfurovum sp. | reverse complement strand
GAGCCAGGCAAAAGCCTGAACTCTAAAGTAAGTAAAACTTTAAGAAGTAATTCTTAGAATTTGTAGTTTGCGATCACACGTACTACGTCCCATGAGTCTAGTAGATCTTGATCAATGTTTGCATAAGTAGCAGATACACCAAAGTTCTCTGTTACGTTTGCTGAGTAAGTAAGGTCAAACTCGTTAGTATCACCTATAGCTAAATCATTACCTGAAGTCATTGCATATGCAGCACAAATGTTTCCACCTAGTGCATCCATGTCACCTTTTACAAGCCATTTATCAGAATCAAAAGTCATCAAGTTTGAAGTGAACAGTTGATCAGCAAGTGTAGTTGTGTAAAGTGCTGATGTTGTACCACCAAGTTGGAACATTCCAAAAGTAACTGGAAGACCACCATCATTTACAGTTGAGTACGCAACCATTGCATTTACAGGACCAACTTTAGCAGCAACTTTTGCACCGAATGAAGTGATATCATCAGTAAATGCATCGTGTGATACTTGTCCGCCTTGTACAGCTACATTGAAGCTACCAGCATCGTATGCTGCATCACCCCAAAGGATGTTAAGATCATTTATACCGTCAACATAGTCAGATGCATAGTACCATGTACCAGTCAATGTCAAGTTTGCGATAGATTTGTTCTGTACAGTTAGCATATGTACACCGTCATTTTCGTTAAGGTCTTCAAATTGGTTCATTCCGAAACCAAATTGAGAATTGTAATTTGCAGATTTTACGAATGCATATACTAGTGCAGTATCTGTAATATCAGTGTTTACAACCAATGCTGCATCGAAAGTATTTGCAAATACGTTCCAGTCTTCAGAGAAAGCAAATGGTGAAAGTGCTTTTGGAAGTGTTTGACGACCTACTTTAATGCTTGTGTTACCAAACCCATATGTCAAATACGCTTGAGAGATCCATCCACCTGCGTGATCTGAATCATCTGTAGGGTTTTGAGAATACGAATCAGCTACAAAAGGTAATTCCGCAAGACCATTTACTTCAACACCAGCACCGATACCAGCAACTAAATCTTTGTTTGTTGCTCTAAGTTGAACACCTGTGTTTCCAAGTGAAGTCTCTGAATCGAAAAGGTCAGAAGTAGCTTCTAGAGTTCCAAGAGCCCCCAAGTCTATTGCTACTGATGCATCTGCTGTTTGGTAATAACCTACTGCATTTCCACTAAATTCCCATGCAGATGCTGCTGCTACTGGCTCAACTGGAGCGATGTCTCCACCAGCCATAATCATTGTTGACGCTACTACTGAAAGTAATAATGTTTTTTTCATTGTAATCTCCTTAATTTGTTTTGAATACACCACAAGTATAACCTAAATTCTTGAATGATGTCAATAAAATTAATAATTAGTTAACAAAAAGTTAATCTATGTGTAGAAGTACCGTATATAAAGTATGTTTTAGGGTAACAGATGATTATAAAAGTAAAAAAATAATGCACATATGTAACATTTTTGTAGCATTTTTAAGAAAAAACAGATGCTTTTTAAACTTTTGGTTAATGATTTTGGGATTTTTTTTGAAATATATTGAAGTAATGGTGGCGCCAGACGGAATCGAACCGCCGACACAAGGATTTTCAATCCTTTGCTCTACCAACTGAGCTATGGAGCCATCTTAAAGACATGATGTCTGTTTAAGTGGATAGAATTATAACAGCTGAAACTTAAAAATCGACACATAAAATAAAAAATAAATTATTTTTTTAATTCTTTTACCAATGCCATAAAAGTCTCGCCTCTGTGCTTGTAGGATTTGAACTGATCAAAACTGGCTGCAGCAGGAGATAAGAGGGCAACACTCTCTTGTGTATGGATTTTATCTATCTGGGTTACTGCATTTTGTATGGTCTGTGATTCTATGACATTCACATTGTAGCTTTTTGCAAGGGTTAAAAGTCTGTCAGAATTTGCCCCTATAGTATATAGTGTAAGGTTAAGCGGTGCCATGACCTCAAAAAGAGGGGTCAGATCCACGCCTTTGTCATCACCGCCTAAGATAAGATGGATGTGCTTGTCGGCATAGCCTTTGACAGCCTGGATCGTGGCATCAAGATTGGTTGCCTTGGAGTCATTCACCCAGAGTCTTCCTTGCACATCTTTGATCTCTTCTTGTCTGTGGGCATCGAGTGTAAAAGTATTCATCAATGCGTAGTCTGCTTCATCAAAAAGTACCTTAGTCACGGCAAGTGCAAGCAGAGCATCCTGTAAAAAAGCACCTTTGAAACGCAACTGACTGCTGTCTAGTGTGAAGTACGCTTCGAGAAATTCGTTACTGTCATACTCAACGACATAGGCATGGGTCTTAGGAAGGTTCAATCCTTTAGGTACCAGGGCCAGTTCTCCCTCTTTCATCGTCAGAAGAGGTCTGAGTTTGTCTGCCTCGTAGGCTTCAGCTGTTTTATGCCAGTCCAGATGATCCGGTGTGATAGGAAGCAGAAGATAGATGTCCGGTGAAGCTGTCTTCGTATGGTGGAGCGCAAAGGAAGAGCTCTCCAGTACCCAGATAGATGCATGGGTATCGAGCTCTGCCAAAGGAGTACCGATGTTCCCCCCGCTCAGAGCCCCACGTTTGGCCAAAAGGTGCGTGAGCATCTGTGTGGTCGTTGTCTTGCCGTTGGTCCCGGATATCCAGATGCTAAAAGGCATCTCTTTTTCAAAGTAATCATATTCACTGAGCAGGTTTTTGGCAGATCTGATCAGTGGATGATCGGGCTTGAGGCTCGGTGTAGTGACTTCCAGAAGACTTTTATCCGGATCAAAAAGGGCAGAGGGGAGTATATGGTTACCAGCTTCGTCGGTATAGGCTTCTTTGACATTGTCATCAAAAAAAGTACAACCACCACCTAGTTTTTTTGCGATCGCTTTGGTGGTGAGTCCGTAACCGAATAGTGTAGGTTTTATTTGATTATTTGACATTTTAGGACCTCCATAAATGTGACTAGTCACATGAGCTGACTGCTGAAGTCAACATAGCGTTAGCGTAGGTTAAAGAGCTTTGCTTTTTATCCGTCCTATTCAAATAGAGTCCGTAACCGAATAGTGTAGGCTTTGTCTTTTCCATCATTATCTGAACTTAAAGGAGATGAGTGCAAGTATATTGGCAAGAAAAGAGATCATCCAAAAACGGATGATGATCTTGTTTTCCGCCCATTTTTTGAGTTCAAAATGGTGGTGAATGGGTGCCATAAGGAAGACACGTTTACCACGTAGTTTGAAACTTCCCACTTGTAGTATAACCGAGACGGTTTCGATGACAAAAATAAGACCTATAAGGATAAGCAGGATCTCACTCTTCCCCAAAATGGCAAGATAGGCCAAAAAACCGCCGATCGCAAGACTGCCGGTATCACCCATAAAGATCTCCGCAGGGTAGCAGTTGTACCATAAGAAACCAAACAGACCGCCTATAAGCGCGGCAGCAAGTATCATCACTTCTCCCACACCCTTGATGTTCGGGACCAGCAGGTACTGGCTAAAGATGGCATGCCCTGTGACATAGATGATCAGCCCCAGTGAGACCAATGCAATGATGGAAGGTACCGTTGCCAGTCCGTCAAGGCCGTCGGTAAGGTTGACAGCATTGGTCGTAGCTAAGAAGACAAGGACCCAAAAAGGTATGGCTGCATATCCAAGGTCAAAGAGAGGTGTTTTGAGAAACGGCACATAGAACTCTGTAGGAAATCCTCCGTAGAGAAGCAGCCCGGTAGCAATTGCTGCAACGATGATCTGTAATCCCATCTTGCCTTTGGGCGTCAGTCCCTCCAAATTGTCTCCTGCAAGTACTTTTCCCAGGTCATCTTTAAACCCAACGAAACCAAAACCGATGAGTGTGATAAGTCCGCCCAGTATATAGATGTTGGATAGGTCTACGGTAAGTAATGCGGCGATGAGTGTAGAGATCAGAAATACAGCACCACCCATAGTTGGTGTCTTTCGTTTCCCTTCATGTGCAGGGACATATTTGCTGATGGGTTGATTTGCATTTTTTGAGATAGCCCAGGCAAGGTATTTTGGCATGATAAAGAGTGTCAGTATAAAAGCGAGAAAAAATGCAACGCCTGCACGTACTGAGATGTATCCAAAAAGATTAATATCTAAGAGTTGGGAGAGTTCGTATAGCATGGGCAACTTTCGTTTAAAATTTTGTATTAAAGATTTAAAAAAGTTTATTTTACTATTATTTCAATTAAATACTACGAAAAGAAAAAATATGAAACAAAAAACAGTTTTAATCATCACCGATGGTATCGGATGTAAGCCTGACAGTACGTGTAATGCATTTAAAGATGCTAGAAAACCTACCTATGATACACTTTTTGAAACAGCACCAAGAGCACTGATCTCTACACATGGTTTGAGCGTCGGTCTGCCTGAAGGACAGATGGGAAACTCTGAAGTAGGGCATATGACCATAGGGGCTGGCCGTATTTTGTACCAGGACCTGGTGAAGATCTCTTTGGCACTTGAAGATGGAAGCATAGAAAAAAATCAAGCACTGAATGATATTTTAGCAAAGAATGACCGTGTACATTTGATAGGATTGCTAAGTGACGGAGGTGTGCATTCCCATATAGAACATACGATCGGTCTGGCAAAACTTGCAAAAAGCAGAGGAAAAAAAGTCTTTTTACATTTGATCACGGATGGTAGAGATGTAAGTCCTACTTCAGCTAAAACCTATGTCGATCAAATAGAAGCGATCTGTGATGAAGATATCTCCATCGCGACCATAGGCGGACGTTTCTTTACCATGGACCGTGATAACCGTTGGGAGAGAGTGGAAAAAGGGTATCGTGCCATTGCTGAGGCTACACCGTCAACTCCATTAAGTCCTGAAGCATATATCGATGCGAGTTATGCAAAGAATGAGACCGATGAGTTCATGGAACCTGTTGCCTTTGGAGGGTATGAAGGGATGAAAGAGGATGATGTGGTACTTGTGACAAATTTCCGTTCAGACAGGGTACGGGAGATCACAACAGCTTTGGGAGATGAATATTTTGATGAATTTGCATGTAAAGATATACCACTCAATATCGCAACGATGACAAAGTATGATGCAACTTTCCCTTACCCAATCCTCTTTCCTAAAGAGACTCCGAAGCATACTTTGGCAGAAGTGGTCAGTGATGCAGGACTGAGACAACTTCATACGGCTGAAACAGAAAAGTATGCACACGTTACGTTCTTTTTGAATGGGGGTGTGGAAGAGCCTATGATAGGAGAGAGCAGGGTACTTATCCCAAGTCCTGATGTGAAGACCTATGATATGAAACCTGAGATGTCAGCACCAGAAGTGGGTGAAGCCGTACGTACGGCCATGGATGAATCGTATGATCTGATCGTAGTGAATTTTGCCAATGGAGATATGGTAGGGCATACGGGTAACTATGAAGCAGCACTCCAGGCAGTCTATGCGGTGGATACCGAACTTGGCCTAATACTCAACAAGGCAAAAGAGGATGGGTATGCTGTGGTACTTACTTCTGATCATGGGAACTGTGAAGAGATGAAAGACAGTGAAGGTCATGTGCTGACCAACCATACAGTAGGTGAAGTTTGGTGTTTTGTTGTTGCTGAAGGCGTCACAGAGGTAAAAGAGGGATGCGGGCTGAACAATGTTGCACCTACAGTGCTTAAATTGATGGGGTTAGAGATACCTGAAGAGATGGATGCACCACTGATCTAAGAACTTTTAGGTCAGCAGGAGAAAAGCGCTTTTTTGATCCTTTCAAATTCCTCATAGTCATTGGGTTTGATCGTATCTGAGTAGATGATATGATTCAGTTGCTCGAGGATATGCATTTTACTGAGTTTGTCATCACATAAAGCTTCATTGATAATCGCAATGTGCTCATCAAGATCATACTCTTCGTGCAATGTTTCTTTTAAAAATGTTTTTGCTTCCTCCGGACCACATCCAAAATCCATTTCCATCAGTTTACAATAAAGTGGGCTTTCTTTTTCGATATCCCTATCATCAATTTTGATGATATGAGCAAGTAAGGTAGCTACTGATTTTTTAATTTTATTTTCCATGCATCTGTCCTTTCTGCAATTGTACCATAAAAACATGGTACAATTTTATCAAAAGTATAAAAAAAGGGTCAAAAT
>JBFEWI010000278.1:0-1715 GCA_041546475.1 Sulfurovum sp. | reverse complement strand
TCACAGGGAACCACTTAAAGATCTTCTCCTGTAATGGATCAGTAAAGTTACTTGGTGTAATTCTTTGCTGGAACCACATAGATGCACCCATTAAAACAGGAAGTACAAAATAAGGATCCATGACGGCAAGATTGTCTATCCAGAGTATCCATCCGGCACCTTGCAATTCATCTGCATTTAAAAGTACACGGTAAAGCGCAAAGAAAACAGGGATCTGCAAAAGAAGCGGTAGACATCCACCCATAGGGTTTGCACCGTGTTTCTTATACATTTCCATCATCTGTGCATTCATTTTTGCAGGATCACCCTTATACTTCTCTTTGATCTCTTTCATCTTAGGTGCCAGGTCTTTGAGTTTGTTCATAGACATCATCCCTTTGTATGAAAGAGGGAACAATACAGACTTTACAAGCAGCGTAAAGAGGATGATCGCCCAACCCCAGTTACCCACATAGTCATTGATCCAGAGCAGTATTTTAAAGAAGGGTTTTGCGAGGAATGAGAACCATCCAAATTCGATCGCATCAGTAAGTTCAGGATGGATCGCTCTGAGTATTTTATCCTCTTTAGGTCCGATATAGGCATGTAACGCTAAGGTATCTTCTCCCTGTACAAAGATAAGAGGATCACCATTGGCCTCTTTGAGGATAGAAACATTCATCCCTTTTTCAAAATCAAAGAACATGGAAGCGACATATCTGTCAAAAGCAGAAGCGATTTTTGCATTTTGGAACTTTTCATACCCTTCAGCATCACCGTCTTCAACAGTATTGATGATGTTATCCGCTCCTTTTATCAATGCCCCTCTTACCAACATGTACATTGATTCGTCAGCTACCGGTCTGTGTCCCGGTGTGATGAAATATGGTGTGGATGCAGAAGTCGTTACAGTTACATCATACTCTCCTGTCGACTTAAAAGTGATCTTTTTTGTCACCGTCACAGAAGAGAGTGTTTGTGTCAAAGTGACTGTTTGAGGGCCTTCGCTCACATCTACCGTTTTACTTCCACTATTCACATATGGGGTCTTAAATGCCTCTTCATTCAATGCAGCATCTGAAAATCTTACTTCCAACGGTTTTACTTCATTCGCACCTAGGATCTTCAGGTTGTTACCCTCTTCATCATGATACTTCGCTTCTAAAAGTTCAACTTGAGAGATACGTCCGTATGCATCCACAGTCATAATAAAGTGATCAGAGTTAACCGTGACCAAAGCTGTTGATGCCGTTTGAACCGGTGCACTTGCTGCTGTCGCAGTTGAAGCACTCGGTGTGGGTACATTGGTACTGGATGTTTGATCTACCGTAGGCGTTTGATGGGCTGTATTTGTTTGTTCTGTGGTCTGTGTAGGTTTTTCAGGTGGGAAAAAATAGCTATATCCGATAAATACAAAGAAAGAAAGTGCCAGTGCCAGAAGAAGTCGTTTATTTAAATCTTGTTGTTCCAAAATTATGCCTTTTATAATATATCAACGATAGTATAGTGTTAAATGTGTTAAATTATGTTGCAGTACACTTTTTTAGTGCATGTAGATACGCCTTACGAGTCACAGAATAGTTTTCTTCATTAAGTGCAGGTTTTGCAACTAATACGTAACTACCTTGAGATAAGAGGTCTATATTTTCGATGAAATGTGCTCTTAACAAACGTTTTGCTCTGTTTCGATGAACTGCATTTCCAATTTTCTTAGAGGCAACAAAACCTACTTTATA
>JBFEWI010000276.1:0-1735 GCA_041546475.1 Sulfurovum sp. | reverse complement strand
CTTCAACTCCCTCTTTTTAGGATTGAGTGTGGGTGCCATCTTCACTCTCTATGCACCCCTTGAACCCTCCATCTACTCTTTAGGTGGTGTATTGCTGGCCATAGGTATGCTGATCGTTGCAAGGTTTTACCATACCATTCTGAATGCAGAGTGGTTTTTCAGGATATCGCTCTTTGTTGAAACAGTATTGCTACTGGCAATGATCTATTTTATGTTTGATTCTTACAACTATCAAACCGCACTGCTGCTTTACATCGGCTATCAGATCACGTTTGTCTTTGGCAACTACCTGATAAGGGCTGAGACCCTTCTGCTTAAAACAGATACCCTTTTAACCAGACTCGATACCGTTAAACAGGTAGGCTACCTTTTAGGCATGGGAATAGCCTATATCTTCTATAAGATCCTCACACACTACGGCATAGAAGATAACCAAACACAGGTCTATGACCTGCATTATCTGCTGATAGCGGTTGAGTTGGTAGTGATTGTTTTGATTTGGAAAAGTTTTAAAAAAATATAAATTATATAATGATCTATGATCTAAGTGTATCGTTTAAAATTTTATTGTTTTCCCATACCTTTGCATACGCTTCACTCATAAAGACATCACCCAGGAATTTCGTCTGTTTGCGATGATGGACATCCGAACCTAAAAAATCGATCATACCATTCTCAGAGAGTATCTCTGCCTTTTTCTTGGCATCTCTACCGTAGTGTCCACCCAGAGAATTAAGATCAAGCTGGAACAGTACGCCAAGCTCTTTCCACCTCCCATACTCTTTGAGGGGATCATTCACATAACGGTAACGTTCAGGATGTGCCATCAACGGTGTATACCCTGAAGCCGAAATTTCAAAGATCATCTCTTCGATCTGCAGTGGTTTTGTCACATAGGAAGTTTCAAAAAGAAGATATTTCCCCTGGATGCTCATTACTTCACCGCTATGCAAATGATCATAAAAGCCTTCATCCAGGTAGTACTCTGCAGCAGCTTCTATCTCTAGCCTGATCCCTTCTCTCTTTGCCACTTCTCTTAATGAAGCCAATCCCTCTTTAATGATCTGAGGTGTATTGCGGTAGACATCTATCATGATAT
This sequence comes from Sulfurovum sp., assembly GCA_041546475.1. Taxonomy (GTDB): domain Bacteria; phylum Campylobacterota; class Campylobacteria; order Campylobacterales; family Sulfurovaceae; genus Sulfurovum. Next base: position 636 of record JBFEWI010000276.1, on the reverse strand, counting down.
GCGGTGTCGTGATCACTTTCCTATAACCCAACGCTTCCATCCCCTTTAAAAGAGAAAGGCTCTCCGCCATACTCTGTGAACCGTCATCGATCCCCGGGATGAAATGTGAATGAAGGTCCACTCTGAGTATTGGTCCTCTTTTTGTTTCTTTTTGTTTTTTAAAAAAAGGAAATATCATTTTCTATACCTCACTCAAAAAAAGCATCTGCCAAAACAAATCTACGAAATCAAGTCCAATAACTGAAATCTTATTGGACATATATCATCCTGGAATTAAGTTATTGTATCCAAATAAGGTTAGAGCAGAATATGATACTCATAGCACATACAAAGACCTCAGTGAAATTTAACCTAAATCTTATTTCGATAAAGTTATAGTATTTGGGTGTAATATTTAAAATAATGAACAGATGTTATTTTCTAGATATAGATGAACCATAGAATTTTGAGTATTACTATTTCTTCAAATACCACTATCAAAATTCTTATCAGTTTTCAAACTAAAATCAATTTCACATGTTATTGCATCATCAACAGTCTAATTCTGTCTTCTACGAATGTCATTTAACCTTGTAACTTGTTATAAAAATAATTTGTCGCTTCGACAAACCCATCCACAGATCCACAGTCAAAACG
>JBFEWI010000154.1:0-4389 GCA_041546475.1 Sulfurovum sp. | reverse complement strand
AGTATGCTTGTCACGGTGGTCAGCATATAAAATGCAATGATCTGCGTGATAAAGAAAAGGACAAAGACAGCGGGTCTTGTCAGGTAATCCGAGATACTTGCCCATGCAATTCTACCTGCACCGTTGAAAATACCCATAAGTCCTACGGCTGATGCTGCGGCCAGAGCAGAAATACCGATCACTTCCTGAAGGAGCGGGGAAGCTACAGAGATAATAGCAATACCGCAGGTTACATTGATAAAAAGCATGATCCAGAGCCCGTAAAATCTGGCAGTTTTGACGGCTTCATCACGTGTGATGTTTACTAGGTCCTCTTTGAGCTTCTTTTTGCCCGCATTGATGGCAGCAGTGAAATGTGCCGGCATATACCCTTCAGGAGGATTAGCAAGATATTGTGCTGCACTGAACATGACAATGAAGTAGATAGAACCCAGGATATAAAAGGTTGAAGAGACACCGACGGCATCGATCAGTACTTTAATGGCAGGCCCTGAGATAGCAGAGGCAAAACCAAAGCCCATGATGGCAAGTCCTGTTGCCATGCCGCGTCTATCCGGGAACCATTTGACAAGCATAGAGACAGGAGAGATGTACCCTATACCAAGACCGGCTCCCCCTAGGACACCGTAAGTAAAGTAAAGAAGCAGTTTAGATTCCAAGTGTATAGCCAGACCGGAACCAACAGTTCCCAGCCCAAATAAAACAGCGGCAAGTGTCGCCGCTACCCTTGGCCCTTTACGCTCTACAAATTTACCCATAAGTGCAGCAGAGAGCCCCAAAAAGAAGATCGCAACAGAGAAGGTGATGGTGACATCTGTCAGTGTCCAGTTCATGGTGGACTGTATAGGTTTTACATAGACACTCCATGCATAGACAGAGCCTATAGATATGTGAATGGCCATTGCAGCCAGAGCCATGAACCAGCGGTTTTTAACTTTTGCAGTCATTGATTGTTCCTTAATTGTAATTACAGTGATGATATCTCAGGTATCAAATTGCATATAATGATTATTTGTGCTCTACATTAATGCAATTATTAGTGTCCTTTTTTGATATAATTCGGCAGATAGTAGCGACACTTGTTTTAAAAAAACATGATTTTAATTATAAATAGGATAAAATTACTCTTATTTGAGTACAAAAGGGTACAAAATGACAAAAAAAGCTGATAATGATTATGAAATAATAGACAGCGTTTGTGCGTATTGTGGTGTAGGTTGTGATATTGCCGCTGAGGTTGATACCAAAGAGAACAAGATCAAGAAGATCTTTGCACATCCCGATGGTGCCACATCTGAAGGAAAACTTTGTATCAAGGGAACACAGGGATATGATTTTGTGGATGCAAAAGAGAGACTGAGAACCCCGCGTATCCGAAAGAGCTTTTTAGAGAAGAACCCCCAGATCAAAGAGGCTATAGCCGGTTCGCTCACTGATCTGGATGAAACATGGTATGAGACAGATCTGGATGCTGCTACCACTGCAGGGGCAATGAAGCTCAAAGAGATCCAATCACAATATGGTGAAAAATCTGTCTGTTCACTTGGAGGAGCTAGAACGTCATGCGAATCAGCGTATTATTTCCAAAAATTCACACGTTATACACTGAACTCTCCACATGTAGACAACTGTGCCAGAGTGTGTCACTCTCCATCACTCAAGGGGATGAGACTTACCATCGGTGAGGGGGCTGCAAGTAACCCGTTTGATGATATTTATAAAACAGAATTTATGATCGTGATGGGTTCCAACACGACTGAAGCACACCCGATCGTCGGTAACCGTATGATCAAAGCGGCACAAAAGGGTACACCTATAGCATGTTTTGATGTACGTGAGATCAAACTGCATAAGTTCTCAAAATATAAAGCTGTCACACCACATGAAGCGAACCTGCTTGTGCTCAATATGATGGCATATACTATCATCACTGAAGAGCTGTATCACAAAGATTTTATCAAGAACAGAACAAAGAACTTTGAACACTTCAAAGAGAACATTCTCAATGACCCTTATGCCAATCCTGAATTCTTTAGGGAAGTGGAAGGGTATGAGTATTTGGCAGATATGCTCCCGGAGATCGCTCGTGAGTATGCGACGAAAAAATCTCTTATCTTATGGGGATTAGGCATTACTGAACATGTAGACGGTTCGTATGCGGTCATGGCCATCGTTCACTTGGCACTGATGACGGGGAACATCGGTAAAGATGGTGCGGGTGTGATGCCTCTAAGAGGTCAAACAAATGTACAGGGTGCCTGTGATATGGGGATGCTTCCATACTATGCACCAGACTATACTGCGCCAAAAGAGGTTGGACTTATGACACCTCAGTTGGTGGATGGCATGCTTGAAGGAACCATTAAGGGTGTGTTGAATATCGGTGAAGACCTTACGCATATCCATCCAAATATCAATAAGATCACAAAAGCATTTACCAACCTGGAGCTTATCTTTGTACAAGAGCTGTTCATGACAGACATTGCTCAACGTGCAGATATTGTCGTGGGCGTGAAGTCAGCGTATGAAAAAACGGGTATCTATATTAATGCCATGAGAAAAGTGCATCTCTCAACGCCACTGGTACACTCTGATCTTCCAGATGATTGGGAGGTGATCAAACTTCTTGATGATAAAATGGGAGGGGAGTTTGGTTTTGAGACCTCTGAAGATATCTGGAACGATGTAAGAAAAACTGCAACCAACAGATTTAGCGGTGCATCCTATGAGATGCTTCGTGCAAACGAGAAGCAGGGAATCTCATGGCCGATCACTGAAGAGGGCGGTACACCGGTACTGCATAGAGAAGACTTTAGAACAAAAGACGGTATCGGGGCATTCAGATACCATGGGTACAAACTCTCAGGTATGATCGAAGAGATCTTGAATAAAGATCTTAAGGGGTACCACTTGACGACGGGAAGAATCATGGCCCACTACAACAACTCTGCGCAAACAAAATATACAGAGAACCTCATGAAAAAACATAAAGAGGATGTTCTTTTAGTGCATGAAAGCGACAGTGCAGATTTCCCAACTGAGAGGGTGATCCTAAAAACCGAGTATGGTCAGACCAATCCATTAAAGGTCAAATTTACAGATAAAGTGCGTCCTAAAACACTCTATACCACTTTTCACCATGTAGATTCAAAACTCAATAACATCTTTGGTGATAAGAGTGATGAGCTTATCATGACAGCTGCATTTAAATCGATTCAGGTTGATATTATTCCTGTAAGTGCGTAGATCACTTTGTGATAAATTTCAAGGTTGCAAACTGCGACCTTGGAGACTCTTTTTATCTTCTCTCTTTTTCCTTATAAAACATCCCCTATAGAACATTTTATAAGGTTTTCTATTTAAAGATACAAATTAATGGTCCGCAAACATCGCTATAGCGAATAACCTTATAAAATATGTTAGATTATAAGGTTTTGAATCAGTTAACCATTTTAGAAATCTATTTATTTACATATTTTTAACTCTCCAATGGAAGGAGTAATTTTCCTTTTGATGGTTTATTTGACAAATCATGGAGCACTTTTAATAGACTCCTAATGCAAATATTACGTTATAATCAGAAATATTATACATTGAGACACAAATCAAGACCAAGGAGTCTTCATGAATACCTCAAAAGTTATTACCGAAAGAGTTAGTCGCACCGTATATGGTCTCATCAGTTTATCACTCGGACTTATCAGTCTCACTATGATAGTTTCTGCGATTTATGATATTTGGGCTTCACTACATGAGCATACCCTGCTTACCAAAGCACTTCTTGATGCAGTTGGCTTCATTGTGATTGGTACAGCAGTTTTTGATGTGTCGAGATTTTTAATGGAGGAAGAAGTGTTCAAAGTCCATGGTGAAGATACTAGCATGAAACAGAGAGTTACTTTGATCAAATTTCTTGTTATCATTATTATTGCTGTCTCGCTTGAGGCATTGGTATTCGTTTTTAGCGCAGCAAAAAAAGATATCAGTTTATTGGTTTATCCAACCTTTTTGCTATTAACTGCTGTGATGTTTGTAATTGGTTTAGGTGTCTATCAGAAAATGACCCGACAAGAACAGTGATACTAGCTGTAAAAGTATTAGTGGCAAGCAGGAGTTCTATCAAAACCTTATAAAATATATAACTTTATAAGGCTTACAAACTTTATTTTTGCCATTTGAAATTAATAGGTTTTACTGGTTCTATCTCTCCTGATATGTAACCCATATTCTAATTGTATTTTAATAGTGTAGTCTGCATTCCACATCAGGAGATGTGGAACGAGGAAAATACGTAATAAATAGATACTTAAAGCCGATAAAGAAGGCTATTCTCAGTATATGATTGCTAAAGTATCAAAAATATAACAACCTACTACTTATGGGGTTATT
>JBFEWI010000121.1:0-5393 GCA_041546475.1 Sulfurovum sp. | reverse complement strand
ATCTTCGCACCATCCATGGTAACCATCCCCTGTGTAAGCAATCTGTTAAACGGCTCATCGATATTGACATATCCCAGGTCACGAAGTACTTTCGTGAAGAACCTTGCATATAGTAAGTGAAGGATCGCATGTTCGATCCCGCCGATATACTGGTCAACACCCAGCCAGTAATTCGCTTCTTCTTTATCGATACCTACCTCATTCCACTTCTTAGGATTGGTTGCATAACGGAACTGGTACCAGCTAGACTGTACAAAGGTATCGAGTGTATCTGTTTCACGCAGAGCCTCCTCTCCACATTTTGGACAGTTGCAGTGCTTCCACGTCGGATGGTTTTCAAGCGGGTTTCCTTCACCTGTGATCTCCACATCTTCAGGCAGTGCAATAGGAAGATTTTCTATCTTTTCAGGTACCAGTCCACAAGATTTACAGTGAACAAACGGGATCGGTGCACCCCAGTAGCGCTGACGGCTTACTCCCCAGTTACGTAGCTTGAAGTTAGTCGTGCCTTTACCAAACCCTGCCTCTTCAAAGGTTGCAATGACCTTTGCCTTCGCCTCATAATTATTCAATCCGGTAAATGCAGCAGAATCCACCAATTCACCTTCACCAGTATATGGCAGTGCTTCACCTCCGCTGATCACTCGTTTGATCGGAAGGTCATACTTGGTTGCAAACTCATGGTCTCTCTCATCGTGTGCAGGCACAGCCATTACCGCACCGCCACCGTAACTTGCAAGTACGAAGTTCGCTGTCCATACCGGTACTTCTTCTCCTGTGAGTGGATGAACTACAGTGATTCCAAGCGGATATCCCTCTTTGTCTGCCTGTGCTCTTTCACGCTCACTCATATTTGCAATCGCTGTGATCTTGCCTGCTGTCTCTTCATCGATCAAGTTATGTTCTACTATGTACTTCGTAATAGGGTGTTCTGCAGCAAGTGCCGAGTAACTTACACCGTAGATCGTATCAGGACGTGTAGTAAATACCGAGTATGTGTCAAACTTACCGTCAAGCTTTGCCTTACTCTCTTCACTCAGTTCAAATTCAAACTCAAGTCCCTGAGACTTTCCTATCCAGTTACTTTGCATGGTAAGTACCTGGTTTGGCCATTTCCCCTCAAGCATTTTCAGATCTTCAAGCAGCTCATCGGCATACTTGATGATATCCAGATAGTACCCCGGCATCTCTTTGAGTTCGACAGGATTATCACAACGCCAGCAACATCCCTCTTCTACCTGCTCATTTGCCAAAACAGTATGACAATCTTCACACCAGTTTACTGTCGTTGATTCACGAAAGAGCAATCCCTCTGCGAACATCTTGATGATAAACTCTTGCTCCCATTTTGTATAGAGGGGATCACAGGTAGCGAACTCACGTGTTTTAGAAAAAGAGAGTCCCAATGTGTTGAGCTCTTTTCTCATATAATCAATGTTGGAGTATGTCCAATCTTTTGGATGACGTCCATGCTTGATCGCAGCATTTTCTGCAGGCATACCGAAAGCATCCCAGCCGATCGGATGCAGTACGTTGTAGTCTTGTTTTCTGTAATAACGCGCGATCGCATCACCGATCGCATAGTTACGTACGTGACCCATATGCAGTCTTCCACTAGGGAAAGGAAACATACTCAAAATATACTTTTTCTTCTGAGTTAAAGAATCTGAAGGCTCAAATGCCTGTTCATCGTCCCACTTTTTTTGCCATTTGGCTTCAATCTCACTTGGATTGTAACTCATATTTTCTCGCTTCATTGTTGTGATTATTTAATTAGGGGATTATATCCAATATGGGGTTAGAAATGCATTGAAGAGCATAGATATCTTGTCACCTTCGCCTTATGTCCGGCTACCAGGAGTGACTTCCAGAATCCAAACTTATATAAAATATTATTGTCACTTCTTCTTCTGATTTTCATCTTCATATTTGACGTTTTTATACCAATCAAAAGTAAAATTTAACTACAATAATAGCAATAAAACCAAGGAGTCTGTTTGTCATTAGCCCTCGCAAGAAAATACCGTCCTGCAACCTTCGATGACCTCATCGGACAAGAGTCAGTTTCACAAACTCTCTCACTTGCACTTGAGGGGAACAGGCTCTCCCATGCCTATCTTTTTTCGGGACTGAGAGGAAGCGGTAAAACATCTACCGCACGTATCTTTGCCAAAGCACTGCTCTGTGAAAAAGGTGCGACTTCCCATCCTTGCGGTACCTGTACACATTGTGTGATGTCCAGTGAAAGCAGCCACATGGATATCATCGAAATGGATGCTGCTTCCAACCGTGGTATCGATGACATCAAGGATCTTATAGAACATACCAAATACAAGCCAAGCTCTGCACGCTACAAGATCTTTATCATCGATGAAGTCCATATGCTTACCAATCAGGCATTCAATGCCCTGCTTAAAACACTTGAAGAGCCGCCTGATTTTGTGAAGTTCATTCTGGCAACTACAGATCCGCTGAAACTGCCTGCAACCATCCTTTCACGTACACAGCATTTCAGGTTCAAAAAAATTCCTCAGAACCTTGTACTCAAGCACTTGGAGCACATCCTGGACCTTGAGAACATAGAGTATGAAAGAGAGGCTTTGGACATCATTGCACGTTCCGGTGCGGGGAGTCTGAGAGATTCACTGACACTGATGGACCAGGCCATTGTCTACTCTAAGAACTTTGTCGATGTAAATACCGTGACAGGCATGCTAGGTATCATTGAACCCAGTCATCTGGAAACCTTGCTCTCTGATATCATGGCCAAAGACACCACAAAAGTATTGGCCTTTATCAAGATGGCAGCCGATTATGAAGCAGAAATGATACTGGATGAACTCACCCTCTATCTCAAAGATCTGCTGCTCAATGCCAAAGGCAAGTTCAGTCCGATGATCATAGAGCGTTTCTTCAGGGTGATCGCTGAGTCGAAAAGCCTGCTTTCCCTTGGAAGTGATAACGGATTTGTGCTCTCCCTGGGACTCTTTAGAATGATGGAATCTTAAGAGATCAAAGATATTGATACCATGATACGCGGTTTGGAACAGGAGCTCAAAGGGGTTGAAATCTCTGAGATCAAGGTAACTGCTCCCGCTCCTGACATCACGGCATCCTCTGAAGTCATCACGATCACCGAAGAGGAGATAGACGCTACCCTGCCTAAAACTGAAGTACCGGAGGCAGAACCTGTTGAAAAAGCGATACCTGAAGCTTCACCTGAGATCGCAGAAACACCGGTCACACACGATGCACCTACACCTCCTGCAGAAGAAAAATCTTCTGTCGATACAGAGCCGTTGGCCAAGCCGGAAGTCACAAAACCCTCAGCTGCTACCATCAGCCCACATCAAAAAACATTTGATGCCCTGGTACAAAAATTGTATGACAGAGACTATGATCTGGGTGCATGTTTCGAACGTAATATAGCCTTTGAAAACTTTGAAGAGAATAAACTTACTTGGGCTTCTATGGCAGAAGGCGAAGATAAAAAAATGCTCATAACCCATTGGGGACTGATCAATATGTTCGTCAAAGATGTTTTCGGTTTTGAAACGAAGATCGTCAACATTCCTAAAAAAAAAGTTGATACAGCACCCGTAGAGAAAGAAGCGGAAGAGCCGCCACAAGAGATCCCTGCACATCAGGATGCAGATTCAGCTTCCATGATAGAAGATATCGAAATGAAAAGCTCCTGTATCGCTCCGGAAGCAGGAGAGACCGAAGCAGCCAAAGAGAAAGACCCTTCCACCTTGCTGGAAGAGCCGATGATCAAAGAAGCTATCGCGCTGTTTGATCCCAAAAAGGTAAGAATTAAAAGAAATACGTAAAGTCACTCTCTTCGAGAAAAAAATGAAGTCAGGTTAATCTATCCAAGCTTGCGTCACGATCTTGGGTTTATCATCATAGATCTTGATCTTCTCCGCCCCGATACAACGCCCGTTATCATCCAGTTCAAACACAACCATTTGAAGCAGTGCCTTACACTCATCAGGTATGTTAAAATGCCCTCCAAGGCCTGTAAGTACCCGTTTAAGCGGCACTTCTGTATCCATCCCTATTACACCGTCTCGACAGCCGGTCAGCCCCACATCTGTGACATAACAGCAGCCATCGTGTATCTGCAGATCGTCTGTAGCCACATGGGTATGGGTTCCAAGTATCGCAGAGACATCATCTTTGAGCATATGCAAGATGACCTGTTTCTCTGAACTTGCTTCTGCATGCATATCAAGAATGATATGTTTCACCCCTTGTGCTTTTAACTTCTCTACCTCTTCAAGGATCATCGTAAATGGATTATCAGCCAGCGGCATCGTATAGTGTCCCATAAGGTTTAAGATCGCTGTTTTATGCCCTAAGAGCGTTGTTTCATAGATACCTTTGCCAGGTGTTGCCTTGGGATAGTTCATGGGACGTATCAGAGGATAACGTTCAAAGATGTCAAGGATCTCTTTTTTATCGAAACTGTGGTTCCCTCCCGTCATCATATCGATGCCGTATCCCAGCAGTTCAATGCAGTTTTTTTCCGTTAAACCAAATCCATGACTTGCATTTTCATAGTTGGCTATCATGAAGTCTACAAAATGCTCTTGTTTAAGACGTGTTAAATGGCGTTTGATCATCAAACGTCCCGGTTTACCTACGATATCACCGATAAACCCTATTTTCAAGTGAATAACCTACTGATTGATTGCTTTTCCGGTAAATGGAAGCAGCGCGCTTGCCCACGTCAGTCCGCCGCCGAAAGTATCGAGTAGCATCAGATCACCTGTTTGCAGTCTTCCCGATTCCCAGATATCATTCAATGCCATAGGGATGGACGCAGCAGAAGTATTCCCGTATTTTCCTACGGTCAGTACCACCTGGTCTTCTCTCATCTTCAGTGCATCACCCACTGCTTTAATGATACGGTAATTTGCCTGATGCGGGATAAAATGCGGGATATCATCCGCATTGATCTCATTTTTGGCAAGGATCTCTTTGACATCCTTTGTCAATGTTTTGACTGCCAGTTTAAAGGTTTCATTCCCCTTCATCTGTACGAAATTCAGTCCCTGATCAATCACTTCCTGGCTTGCAGGGTGTACAGCACCAGGAGCAGGTGTCACCAAAAAGTCTGCATAAGATCCGTCAGCACTAGCATGGATATCGATAAATGCTTCATCTTTATCTGTAGTAGCAGAGATCACTGCAGCACCTGCACCGTCTCCAAACAGGATACAGGTACTTCTGTCTGTATAGTCGACAACGGAAGAGAACTTTTCTGCCCCGACCACCAGTACATTTTTCTTCATACCGGATTCTATAAATGCTTTGGCGATCGTAAGAAGGTAGACAAATCCGCTGCATGCCGCAGAGATATCAAAGGCTTGCACATCCCTGATACCGAT
>JBFEWI010000300.1:0-1396 GCA_041546475.1 Sulfurovum sp. | reverse complement strand
ATATGAAGGAAGACTGCATAATGATGAGTACTGCTACATCTGCGAAAACCGTATAGAAGAGGAGATCGCCCTCATGCAGTCGTTCATTCCGGCACATCCTGCATGTATCTACACGCCTGCACTTCCTACCAAAAAAGTACTCGACTTTTTTCAAACTAAAAAAACGGTGTTCCTAGAAGACCATGAAGTAGATTATCTCTTTGAGATCGTAATGAAGGGCCTTTGAACCCTTACTTCTGATAATTACAATCGGGAATAGGTTCTCTGCAGTAATTCAGAAAACGTAGGGTGTCCCATGATGGTATGACTGGCTTCAGAGGTGTTCATCTCCCCTGCCAGTGCCATGGCTATGGAAGAGATGATCTCTTCCGCATCAGGTGCCATGATCTCAGCACCCAGTATCAGACCATTTTCATCCGCATACACGATCATAGCACCGTTTTCTGAATCATAAAATCCAGAACCTCCAAAACGATCAAGTGTGACAATACTCTCTTTGAAAGAGATGGATCTCTTTTCAAGTGAATCTTTGTTTTCTCCTACTGTGGCATAACTCATCGGTAAGGTATGGATAAATTTTACGACATGGTCATGATTGAGTTTTTTGGGGTTCTTACCCAGTATCTGCATGGTAACATTCAAAACCTGCGCTCTTGCCGCATGTGCCAATTGCAGCTTTCCGTTACAATCACCGATAGCATAATGCTTAGCAAGGGTTGTTTGAAAAAATGCATCCGTTTCAATACCTCTGTTTACCCTGATCTCATCTGTAGCGATCACCTCTGTATTGGGCTGGCGTCCTGTTGCGACAAGCATCTTTTCATAATACGCAGAAGTGCCATCATCAAACGTAACCTGTACGCCTTCAAGGGTATTTTCAGCTGTAGATACAGAGTGGTTTTTCAAGTGATTGATACCCAGTTTTTTCATCTCTTTTTCCATGGCGCTCTGCATCAGCGGGTGTGATCTCTTTAAGAGTCTCTCACTATGTGAGATCAGGGTTACCTCCACTCCTGAAGAAGCAAAAAAACTTGCCATCTCCAAACCAATGGCACCATCTCCATAAATGGCTATATTTTTAGGCAATTCCTGGAGTTCAAGTACCTCATCACTTGTGATAATGGCCTTTCCATCATACACTATGCCTTCAGGGATAAAAGGAGATGAACCCGTCCCTATGACAATATGTTCTGCTTCATAGACCTCTCCTTCCACCTCAATCTTATGAGCCGCAATAAGATGCCCTTTACCTTCGATCAGTTCGACCTCTTTACATTGTGCTGTAATAGACTTTGCTATATTTGCAATAAGTTTGGATTTTTTTTCAGTGAGTCGTTGCATATCAAGCATAATATTTCCGTTAAAAACATGCTCTTTGCTTTGACGCAGTGTATTT
>JBFEWI010000299.1:0-1398 GCA_041546475.1 Sulfurovum sp. | reverse complement strand
GATCACCTGGAATGATGGCAGGGTCATAACTGAGTGAAACGGAGATATCTTTATCTCTTCTTCTTAAAGTGACCTCTCCCGCCATTTCTTGCTCATATGCAATCAGGTTGTTCCGTGAAAACTTCCCCTGTATCCCTTTAAATCCTTCTTCTCCACTTGCTCCTACAATATAGGAGATAATATTTCCTATGACACCTATGCTCCCTTCACTCTTGTTCCCTTTTATCTCCACATATATGTTCCCACGCTGCGGCAGTTCAGAACCGTAGAGCATTTTTAATCCGATCATTGTCATCAGATATGCCCCTGCAACAGTCGGACAGGAATGACCCGCCTGCTTCACACAGTCTAAATAACTGATCTCAACTTTGCCCGCTTCGCATGCGCCTAAAAGATCACTGAGCGGATCATAGAGTTGTATGGAGTCAATTTCATCAAAAAATAAAGGATATCGCATTTTCATCACCATCCTATTTCATCTATACTCTTTGGATCAATCCATATATCCAACCAACGGATGCACAATTGTAAGATATAAAAAATGACTATCTATATTCCCAGAAAGGGAGTAGAAACTCTATTTGTTCATCATCAAGTATTTCAAGTGTTTGAGAGATACATTGAATGTGCACTTTCGTCACAGAGGCTTTCAGCTTCGCGATTTCATCTATTTTACTCTCCAGATTTTTTGGGGATTCATCATCCATGAACAACGCTTCCATGACTTCTCTTTCCAAAGTATCGATGTTTCGCTTTGCTTTTTGAACCTCACCCATTGTATGTTCTCGAATCACCAGAAGTTTCTTTTTCTGTGCGTCACTCAGTCCCAACGCTTCTTTATCCCAATGTTTGATCAGAAGTTTTGTCATATGAGGCAACGCTTCCTTGTTGATCAGAAATGGAGAGTTCTGCAATGCGTTCATTTTGTCATTTCTTTGAATTTCATTGATCATATCTACAAATCCTTTGGAAGGATAGTGTGCGATCAGGTAATCCGAGATTTTAGAGAGCTCATCCTGGGATATACTTCCTTTAAGAGAAGGCATTACACCGTACTGTTGCACTTTGTTGGACTCACATACTGATTTATGTGCCGCAGGGTTTACGACATAATCAGCAATAAAAGCTTTGATCTTATCCTTATCATTCGTCACCAGCTTCGTGTGATACATCACAGCTTCCATAGGCGGTGCTTTCAAATTAGGCAACATATCAGGTGACGGTTTTTCAAGCATATGGCATGTGGCACATTTTGATTTTACCAGATCAACTTCATTTGCGTATAAGGTACTTATCCCGAGAATGGCTGCTGCTAAAACATTTATTTTTTTCAATTTTTATCCTTCAAGCTTTCATAATTTTTTCATGCATCTTAAAGAAAATATTTAAAAAGTCTAT
>JBFEWI010000301.1:0-1394 GCA_041546475.1 Sulfurovum sp. | reverse complement strand
ATATGAAGGAAGACTGCATAATGATGAGTACTGCTACATCTGCGAAAACCGTATAGAAGAGGAGATCGCCCTCATGCAGTCGTTCATTCCGGCACATCCTGCATGTATCTACACGCCTGCACTTCCTACCAAAAAAGTACTTGATTTTTTTAAGAGTAAAAAGACTGTCTTCTTGGAAGATCATGAAGTGGATTATCTTTTTGAGATTGTAATGAAGGGCCTTTGAGACTTACTTCTCGCATTATAATCTAGCATAGGTTCTTTGCAGTACTTCAGAAAACGTAGGGTGTGCCATGATGGTATTTCTGGCTTCAGAGATGCTCATCTCGCCTGCCAGTGCCATAGCTATGGAAGAGATGATCTCTTCCGCATCAGGTGCCATGATTTCAGCACCCAGAATCAAACCATTTTCATCCGCATAGACGATCATTGCACCGTTTTGGGAATCATGAAATGCGGAACCCCCAAAATGATCGAGTGTCAAAATACTCTCTTTGTAAGCGATGGATTTCTTCTCAAGCGAATCTTTGTTTTCTCCTACAATGGCATAACTCATCGGTAAGGTATGGATAAATTTTACGACATGGTCATGATTGAGTTTTTTGGGGTTCTTACCCAGTATCTGCATGGTAACATTCAAAGCCTGTGCTCTTGCTGCATGTGCCAATTGCAGCTTGCCGTTACAATCGCCTATGGCATAATGTTTAGCAAGGGTTGTTTGAAAAAATGCATCTGTTTCAATACCTCTGTTTACCCTGATCTCATCTGTAGCGATCACCTCCGTATTGGGCTGACGTCCTGTTGCCACAAGCATCTGTTCATAATACGCAGAAGTGCCATCGTCAAATGTAACATGTACACCCTCCGAAGTATATTCAGCAGTGGAAACAACGTGATTTTTCAAGTGATTGATACCCAATTTTTCCATCTCTTTTTCCATGGCACTTTGCATCAGTGGATGTGATCTCTTTAAGAGCCTGCCACTGCGTGAGATCAAAGTTACCTCCACCCCAGAGGAGACAAAAAAACTTGCCATCTCCAACCCAATAGCACCATCTCCATAAATGGCTATATTTTTAGGCAATTCCTGGAGTTCAAGTACCTCATCACTTGTGATAATGGCCTTTCCATCATACACTATGCCTTCAGGGATAAAAGGAGAAGATCCGGTGCCTATGACAATATGCTCTGCTTCATAGACTTCTCCTTCCACCTCAACCTTATGAGGTGCAATCAGATGCCCTTTACCTTCAATCAGTTCGACCTCTTTACATTGTGCTGTAATAGACTTTGCTATATTTGCAATAAGTTTGGATTTTTTTTCAGTGAGTCGTTGCATATCAAGCATAATATTTCCGTTAAAAACATGCTCTTTGCTTTGACGCAGTGTATTT
>JBFEWI010000130.1:0-5181 GCA_041546475.1 Sulfurovum sp. | reverse complement strand
GTTGCTCTACCAACTGAGCTAAAAGGTCATAAAATAAAACTTGGTTTTATAAGCCGACTGCTGGAGTCTGCTTAAAATGTTATGGCGCGGCGGACGAGACTCGAACTCGCGACCCCCTGCGTGACAGGCAGGTATTCTAACCAACTGAACTACCGCCGCACCGATAAAAAATAATAGTGGTGACCCTTCATGGATTCGAACCATGGGCCCACTCCTTAAAAGGGAGTTGCTCTACCAACTGAGCTAAAAGGTCACACATTTTTTGCACTCACTTTTTGAATAAGTGGACGGAATTATAGCTCAGAAACCTTTGATTGTCAAGAGAATTCCGGGAAATATTTTTAAATTTTCAATACTTCAGACAATTTCTCGATGGCAAACAGGGTAGATTGTTCTTGCACTGCATCTCTTGAACCCTTAAAGTGACAATGAAACACTTCTTTGGAAAAAGGTGTTTTCACCCCTATATATACGGTGCCGACAGGTTTGAACTCTGTACCGCCTGTAGGACCTGCTATACCGGAAACAGCTATAGCATAGTCAGAATCTGCCATCTTCTGTATACCATCCAGCATTTGGGAAACACACTCTTCACTCACTGCACCTTGTTGTTCAAGTACTTCATTGCTGACTCCCAACCAAAGATGTTTGATTTCGTTCGAGTAGGTGACGCATGCACCATGCAGAACTTCTGAAGCTCCTGAAATTGCAGTGAATGCTGCAGAGATCCGACCACCCGTACAACTTTCGGCAAAAGAGATCGTTTGACCTTTTTTTGTTAGCGCTTGAATAATTTTCTCTGTGAGTTCTTTTATATTTTTCATAAGATAATTGTATCAAAAGTAGCTTCTAATGCTCTTTTGGATACAATCACGGGATAATATAAGACTAAGGTATTATCAAACATGGATTTTAAAGACACACTTCTCCTCCCAAAAACCGATTTTCCAATGCGTGGAAATCTTCCAAACAATGAACCTAAAAAGTACAATGCATGGTTTGATGCCGATATTTACGAGCAGATGAAAACAAAACGCGCGGATGCTGAAATGTTTACACTTCATGATGGCCCTCCGTATGCCAATGGCGATATTCATATCGGACATGCACTGAATAAAATACTCAAAGATATCATTTTAAAATACAACTATTTCCAGGGTAAAGCGGTGCGTATGACTCCGGGCTGGGATTGTCATGGACTTCCTATCGAGCAGAAAGTTGAAGAGAAACTGGGCAAAAGTAAGAAAGAAGCAATGCCTACAGAAAAGTTCAGAGAACTTTGCCGTGCACATGCTGAAAAGTTCGTGGATATCCAAAGAGACGGGTTTAAAGCCCTGGGTGTCATTGCAGACTGGGAAAATCCTTATGTAACAATGGATTTTAAATTTGAAGCCAATATCTATAGAACGCTTTGCGAAGTAGCACAAAAAGGTCTCCTGGTAGAGAGACACAAACCTATTTTCTGGTCATGGGCTGCAAGAACCGCACTTGCGGATGCAGAAGTGGAGTATGAAGATAAAGAAGATTACTCTATCTACGTACACTTTGAACTCAGCGATGCAGCCAAAGAGAAGTTGGGACTCGAAGGAAAAGCAGGTCTTGTGATCTGGACCACAACACCTTGGACACTTCCGGCAAACACAGGTATCTCTTTAAATCCTGATGAGATGTATGTCTTGACCGATGATGGGCATATCGTAGCAGAGGCTCGTCATGAAGCAATGATAGAAGAGGGTGTGGTCTCCGGACATGCAAATAGAAAGATCGCAGCCAAAGAGATGGAAAATCTTTTGGCGATCAACCCTGTGAACGGCCGTACTTCTACCGTGGTACTGGGTGACCATGTACTTATGGACGGTGGTACCGGATGTGTACATACTGCGCCCGGACATGGTGAAGATGACTATAAAGTAGGACTTAAATACGGTCTTGAAGTGATCATGCCTGTCGATGAACGCGGATGTTATGATGAGAGTGTCAAAGGGTTAAACCTTCTTCCTAACCCAGACGAATTCGTAGGAATGCATATTTTTAAGGCCAATGAACCAATCTTGGAGATCCTTGGTGATGCATTGTTAAAGCAGAGTAAATTCGTTCACTCTTATCCACACTGTTGGAGAACAAAAAAACCGCTGATCTATAGAGCAACGAACCAATGGTTCATCTCTATAGATGATACAGCCAAAGGTGCAGAAGATACATTAAGAAATACCGCACTCAATGCGATCGAAGGCGTGGACTTTTATCCAAAGACATCTAAGAACCGTCTCAAGCCGATGATCGAGGGAAGACCTGACTGGTGTATCTCTCGTCAGCGTTCTTGGGGTGTGCCTATTGCATTCTTTAGAAATAAGAGTACCAAAGAGGTGATCTTTGATGCAAAGGTATTGGATCATGTTGCGACCCTTTTTGATGTACAGGGTGCAGATGCCTGGTACTCAATGAGTATCGAAGAGCTTCTTCCAGAGAACTCAGGTTACAATGCCGATGATCTGGAAAAGATCAATGATATCCTGGATGTATGGTTTGATTCAGGCTCGACTTGGAACTCGGTGATCAAAAGCGAAAATTATGATGCGGGTGAATACCCTGCATCTTTGTATATCGAAGGAAGTGACCAGCATAGAGGCTGGTTCCAGTCTTCTTTATTGCTTTCATCGGCTATCAATGAGGTTTCACCGTATAAAACACTTATCACGCATGGATTTACTGTGGATGAGAAGGGTGAGAAGATGTCTAAGTCCAAAGGTAACGTTGTTGCTCCGGACAAAGTCGTCAAAGAGTATGGTTCGGAAATTCTAAGACTGTGGGTAGCGCTTTCAGATTATCAGTCAGACTTGAAGATCTCTGACAATATTTTGAAACAGACGGCCGAACAGTATAGAAAAATAAGAAACACGTTCAGGTTCCTACTTGCAAATGTGAATGACCTTGAAACCTATGTGGCCAATGATGCGTATGGAGAGTTGGACAGATGGATCCTCACTAAGGCATCAGAGGTATTTGCATCGGTCAAAGGCTCATTTGATGCCTATGATTTCCTGAGAGGATTTGCAACACTGAACCATTTCATCACGAATGAGCTATCCGGTATCTATATGGATATCACGAAAGACAGACTCTATTGTGAAGATAAAAATGATCCTGTAAGAAGAGCCACACAGTCTGCCATGGCACATATCGCCAAAGCGATGTTGGGACTCGTTGCTCCTGTGTTGACCTATACCGCCGATGAAATCCTCGAGTATGCACCGGCACTTTTCAAAGACGGGATGGAAAATGTATTTGATCTTGTCTATGTCGCAGTACCAACAGTTGAAGCAAGTTTTGATGATAAGGTCCTTTTGGAAGCAAGAGTGAAATTCTCTGAAGCGGTAGACAAACTCAAAAAAGAGAAATTGATGAAATCGACGCTTGAAGTGGAGATTGCAGGAGATATAAGTACATTTGACATCAAAAACAGCAAAGACCTTGAAGACTGGTTTGTGGTATCGGCAATGAAATTAAGCAGTGAGGGTGAAGAGGTCGCCTCTTTTGAAGTTGAAGGAAAAACATTTACAGTACACAAAGCAACTGCTTCAAAATGTCCAAGATGTTGGAGATTTACAAGCAGCAGCGATGCATGTGCGTGTGAGAGATGTGAAAAGGTCGTTGCCTGATGTTCGATATGACTCAACCGATACAAATGGAAGTGATCATTGGTTCGATCGTTTTTATCTTTGGATTGGTGGGTATAGGTTTGGCAGTCGTAGAATATTATAAGAGAAAAGGAAGCAATTCGTGATAACACTTAAAGAAGCGCTAACAAAATCTAATGAAGAGTTAGAAGAGATAAGGGCACAACTTGAAGTCAAAGCCAAAGAGAGTGGACTCAATGCCTATGTAGGATTTGAAAGTTCCGGTCAGGGTGTACCGATCCTTATCAAAGATAACATTCAGGTCAAAGAGTGGTCTGTGACCTCTGGTTCTAAAATTCTTCAGGGGTATATTGCTCCTTATGAGGCGACAGCTATCACCAACCTTAAATCGAAAGGGATGATGGCATTCGGTAGAGCCAATATGGATGAGTTTGCAATGGGTTCGACCACGGAGAGCTCTTTTTATGGCCCTACAAAGAACCCGCATGGTACAGACCGAGTGCCTGGGGGATCTTCAGGCGGATCTGCTGCAGCTGTTGCCGGAGGTATTGCGATTGCTGCACTGGGTTCAGATACAGGTGGGTCTATTAGACAGCCTGCAGCGTACTGCGGCGTAGTAGGTATGAAGCCGACCTATGGAAGAGTGAGCCGTTTTGGTCTTGCAGCCTATGCCTCTTCTCTTGACCAGATAGGTCCTATCACGCAGAATGTTGAAGATGCAGCGATTTTGTATGATGCGATCAAAGGGCATGATGAGAAAGACTCAACGTCAGCAGATTTTGAGATAGAAGATATTGCCAACAATCTCAACCCTGATACGAAGTTGACTATCGCCGTGATAGACAACTACATCTCTGAAGCAGATGAAGATACACAAAAAGCCTATGCACAGACAGTGAAGGCACTCGAAGAGGCCGGACATACGATCGTACATAAAAATATGCAAAACACAAAGTACGATATCGCAACCTATTATATCTTGGCTACGGCAGAGGCAGCAACCAACCTTGCACGTTTTGACGGTGTACGCTACGGAACAAGGGCTGAATCAAACACCACCGAAG
Organism: Sulfurovum sp.; assembly: GCA_041546475.1. Lineage (GTDB taxonomy): Bacteria > Campylobacterota > Campylobacteria > Campylobacterales > Sulfurovaceae > Sulfurovum. The sequence continues at coordinate 479 of JBFEWI010000130.1, read as the reverse complement.
AGCTTTTTTACCATACACGCTCCGAAGGGTTTGGGGAAGAGGTGAAAAGACGTATTCTACTTGGTAACTTTGTACTCTCATCGGGATATTACGATGCATACTATGTCAAAGCACAAAAGGTAAGACACCTTATCAGAGATGAGTTCAATGCCATTTTTGAAGAGGCTGATCTGATACTCTCCCCGGTTGCCCCATCCGTTGCACCGAAGATAGGATCATCTGAAGACCCGCTTGAAATGTACAAGAGTGATATGTATACCATCGCGATCAATCTTGCAGGACTGCCTGCCATTTCACTGCCAGTTGCTAAAAATGATGAGGGAATGCCTATAGGGTTGCAACTCATTGCTAAAGCATTTAACGAAAAAACACTTTTTGACGGTGCTGCAAGCATGGAAAAAGCTGTAAACTATATTAAATAAACGAAGGAAATAATATGAGAATTAAAAAAAGAGCATTAACATTTGAAGATGTATTAC
>JBFEWI010000329.1:0-1191 GCA_041546475.1 Sulfurovum sp. | reverse complement strand
GTGGAGTGCTGTATCCTTTCAGGGTTAACGATCTTCGCAAGTTCATCCAGTCTTTTGTCCGGTACAGGTACCACCGCTTTATTCGGTTCAATGGTACAGAACGGATAGTTTGCACTTTCCGCATTTTGTGCTTTGGTCAGTGCGTTAAAAGTCGTAGATTTTCCTACATTTGGTAGTCCAACAAGTCCGATGCCTAGTCCCATAGTATTCCTTAAGTCTTATGATATTAATACCGCGATTTTAGCGAAATATACGTGAAGAAGGGATTAGTTTGTACTCAGGCTTTTTCATTAGCTGTAAAATTATATCTTTGAAAAATACTATTTTATTACTTATATTTAATTCTATGAATAATATATGTTATGATATACATAGAGTGAAATTTATAATGAAAGGTGCAAGCATGGCAATTATAGGTATAGATCTTGGAACTTCAAATTCGGCAGCAGCTGTACTGCGTGGCGGAAAACCAGTGATTATCCCTAGTACAGAGGGGATCAGTCTTAGTGGAAAAGCCTTTCCCAGTTATGTTGCTATTACAGCTGATGGGAATAAGCTTGTAGGAGAACCTGCTCGTAGACAGGCAGCAGAAAACCCTGAAGGTACAGCATATGCATTCAAAAGAAAAATGGGTAAGCGTGAAAAAGTCAACTTAAGAGATAAAGAGTTTACCCCAGAGCAACTCTCTGCTTTTCTTTTACAGAAGATTAAAAACGATGCAGAAGCATTTTTAGGAGAACCTGTTGAAAAAGCGGTTGTAACGGTACCTGCTTATTTTAATGATAACCAAAGAAGTGCAACAAAAGATGCCTGTAAGATCGCTGGTCTTGAGGTGATACGTCTTGTAAATGAACCTACAGCTGCTGCACTTGCCTATGGTCTTGACAGAGCAGGTGAAGATATTAAAATAGCGGTGATCGATTTTGGCGGGGGAACGCTTGATGTTACGATCATGGAGTTTGGTAACGGGGTATTTGAAGTCAAATCAACCAGCGGCGACACTCAGCTTGGCGGAACAGATATGAATGAAAATATCTTTCAGCACCTTGCTGACAAATTCAAAGAGCAGAGCGGTATTGATATCAGGAGTGACAAAAAGGCTTCTGCAAGGTTGATGGATGCCTCAGAAATGGCAAAGATCGAGCTTACAACAAGTACAACCACACATGTCAGTATTCCTTATATATCAGC
>JBFEWI010000330.1:0-1176 GCA_041546475.1 Sulfurovum sp. | reverse complement strand
GTTGTATTCTTCAATCCAACAACCGCACCGATCTCACCCGCGTAGATCTCAGAGACTTCTTCACGTTTGATCGCATGCATTTTCATGATACGACCGATACGCTCTTTTTTCTCTTTTGTTGAGTTAAGGACATAAGACCCTGACTCCAAAGAACCACGATACACACGGATGAATGTTAACTGACCAACAAATGGGTCTGTCATAATTTTAAATGCAAGTGATGCAAATTCGCCATCGTCTGTTGATTCAACAGTCACTTCAGCATCTTCATCTTCCATTTTAGTACCCTTGATCGCAGGTGCTTCAACCGGAGATGGAAGGTAAGCAACAACCGCATCAAGTAGTGTCTGAACACCTTTGTTTTTAAATGCAGTACCCGGAAGCATTGGTACGACATGCATACCGATCGTTGCAGCTTTGATACCAGCTACGATCTCTTCGTTCGTAAGCTCTTCACCTTCCATGTATTTTTCCATAAGCTCTTCGTTACCGTCTACTGAAGAGATCTCTTCAATCATTTTTTCACGGTACTCTTCAGCTTGCTCTTGAAGTTCAGGACGAATGTCTTGCTCGCTGTATGCTGAACCCATTGCTGCTTCAGCATCCCATACAACTTCTTTCATTTTTACAAGGTCAACCACACCTTCGAAGTTATCTTCCGCACCGATAGGAAGTTGGATAACCAATGGATTACCTTTCAGTCTATCACGGATCTGTCTCTCAACTTCTAGGAAATCTGCACCTGTTCTGTCCATTTTGTTAACAAATACAAGTGATGGTACACCATAACGGTTTCTTTGTCTCCAAACTGTTTCTGACTGTGGTTGAACCCCACCAACAGCACAGAATACTGAAACAGCACCATCAAGTACTCTCATTGAACGCTCAACTTCAATAGTGAAGTCAACGTGACCCGGAGTATCGATAATGTTAATTTGTTTACCTAGCCATTCACAAGTTGTGGCTGCAGAAGTAATTGTAATACCTCTCTCCTGCTCTTGCTCCATCCAGTCCATTGTTGCAGCACCGTCATGTACTTCACCAATCTTATGCTCAACACCAGTATAGAAAAGAATTCTTTCTGTTGTTGTCGTTTTACCTGCATCAATGTGAGCAGCAATACCGATGTTTCTTACGTCTTCAAGTTTGTGCGTTCTTGCCATAACTTAGTTCCTT
>JBFEWI010000277.1:0-1719 GCA_041546475.1 Sulfurovum sp. | reverse complement strand
TTCATGAAAACCGTAACGCCAGTAGGCACCTGCAAAGTAAGTATGATGCTTACCGTTGATCTCCTCGCGTCTAGTCTGCATCATGATTGCTCTGCTGTCAAACTGAGGATGTTCATAAGAGATCTCTTCTATCACATCGTTAAGTTCTGAAGTTTCATTCAAAGAGACAAAATACTCCTTCTTGCTGTCAAGATTTTGCAGCCTGTTTATCCAGTAAGAGAGTGTGACTGCATTCTCTCTCCCACCGGTTTTATAGTTCCATGCTGCATAGATCTTTTTATCCGGGTAAAGTGCCTTGCTGTCATTATGCAGTAGTGCATCATTTTGCTTGTAAGGAAAGGCAGAAAGTATCTCCGTTTCTTCAGCTGTGGCATCCTGTAGCAACGCTAATGCCTCAGGTGCGTGCATTGCCATGACCACTTTGTCATATTGACTCTCTGATCCATCACTGTGGATCAGTGTTACACCATCTTTATCACGCTTCATGCCTACGACATCACTGTTCAGGATGACTTTGCCTGATATATGTCGTTTGATCTTCTCTACGTAATTTTTTGAACCTCCACTTACCGTCAGCCACTGATGTTGTGTCGTGACACCAAGCAGTCCATGATTTTTAAAGAACTGTACGAAGGTTTTCGCAGGAAAATCATGCATCTTTTCACTCGGTGTTGACCAGATAGCAGCTCCCATAGGAATGAGATAACGCTCTTTAAATATTTCAGAATAAGGTTTTAGGTACTCTCCAAGTGTCACATCCAGTGCTGTACTGTTTTGATCAATATCTCTGTTTGCAGTTTTATTAAAGCGTATAATGTCAGCTATCATTCTGTAGTGAGAAGGTGAAAAAAGGTTTTTTTTCTGAAAGAAAAGCCCACCGAGTGACTGACCGTTATACGCTGTATGAGATGCCTCATCCCAAAAACCGAAACTCATGTCACTGTTTTCTATCTTCACATCGAGCTTTTCAAAAAGTTTGGTCAAAAGCGGGTAGGTTTCATGGTTGAATACCAAAAACCCAGTATCTACACCAAACTGTTTCCCCTCTTCTTCAACCATGGTCGTACGAGCATGTCCGCCCAAACGTCCCTCTTTTTCATACAGGTCGACTTGATGTTTCTGACTTAACAAGTAGGCAGAACTTAAACCGCTGATACCTGCACCTAATACTGCAATTTTCATTTGTAACGTCCTTTTTCATCTTGTGGTGTGAAGATCAACCTTTTAAGGTCCATATTTCTTTCTAACTTCGCAAGAATCAGGTTTAATTTTCTTTCAGGGAGTTTAGGTTTTCTGCTCATCACCCAGACCTGTTCCATATCCTTATCCGCTAATACTGCTGCTGAATAATCATGCTCCAGGTGAATCACACGATACTCGGTCGTAAAAAAATAATAGTAGGTCATATCTATTTTTGACATAGAGTGACCATCTGTAGGTTCAGCAGTGCCTTTGTACTCTATGAGGTCACCACCTATGACATGTTCAAAACAACGGTTATAGATTTTATAGGTATTGTCTTCTTGAGGCACATACTCCACTGTAGCAGCCACACAGTTTTTTTCATAATCGTTATAAGTACGAGCCACTTCATACCACAAACCACTGAACTTTTTGATATCTACATGGGGCACGTGAAGAGGTGCATTGGAGAATAGAAATGTTGAAAATAAAAGCAATACATAGTAGTATCTCATCTCTGGCTCCTTTAGAGTTTTT
>JBFEWI010000196.1:0-3145 GCA_041546475.1 Sulfurovum sp. | reverse complement strand
CAAACAGTACGAGGAAAATCGATAGCGATGATCTTTCAGGAACCTATGTCCGCCTTGAACCCGGTGATGACAGTAGGTTCGCAAGTTGCCGAAGTACTCAAGGTGCATTTGGGGCTCAAAAAAGTGCAGATCAAAGAGAGGGTACTTTCACTATTCAAGGAAGTGGCATTGAAAGATCCTGAAGAGCGTTACCACTGGTATCCGCATCAACTCTCTGGTGGACAGAAACAAAGAGTGATGATAGCGATTGCACTTGCCTGTGAACCTGACCTTCTTATAGCGGATGAGCCTACAACGGCATTGGATGTCACGATACAGGCACAAGTACTTCGCTTATTAAAAAAGATATGTAAGCAGAGAGATCTCTCTATTTTGTTCATCACACATGATATGGCTGTAGTGTCAGAAATGGCTGACAGGATTGCGGTCATGAAAAAAGGAGAGATCGTCGAGCAAGCAGCGTGTAAAGATTTTTTTACCCATCCGCAACATGCTTATACGCAGCGCTTGCTGGATGATGCACGGTCTACAAAAGCATACAGCAGGGAAGACAAAGTCCATGAACCCCTGATTGAAGTAGAAGGGTTAAAAGTACATTTTCCGATCAAAAAAGGTTTTTTTCAAAGAACAACGGGGTATGTCAAAGCGGTAGATGATGTCACATTTTCTATTGCAAAGGGAAAGACGCTGGCACTGGTGGGAGAATCAGGAAGCGGTAAAAGTACCATCGGTAAAGCCATACTCTCACTGCTGGATGAGACAGAAGGAGAAGTGCGCTTTGAGAAACAAAACCTGGTTGAGCTGAATAAAAAAACTTTAAGCCCTTACAGACGCAAGATACAAGTGGTGTTTCAAGACCCTTTTTCTGCGCTGAATCCACGAATGACCATAGCCAATATCATTAGAGAAGGTATGATCAGTTTGAATGTAGGACCAAAAAGCAGAAGAGCACAGGATAAGTATATTGAGGCACTGCTTTTAAAGGTGGATCTTGAAGCGGCCCACATGCATCGTTATCCGCATGAGTTTTCAGGAGGACAACGTCAACGTATAGGTATCGCAAGGGCATTGGCTGTAGAACCTGAACTGATCATTTGTGATGAACCTACTTCAGCACTTGATGTCTCTGTACGGACACAGGTCCTGGACCTACTGACCAGACTGCAAAAAGAATCAGGGGTCTCGTATCTGTTTATCACACATGATCTCTCTATCATCCCTATGATTGCAGATGAGGTTGCAGTGATGAAAGAGGGTAAAATCGTTGAACAGGGTTTGGTAGAAGATGTGATGGAAGATCCTCAGCATCCCTACACACAAAAATTACTTGATTCAGCACCAAAATTAATGTATAAAGAAAGAGAAAATGATAATACTATTTGATTTAGACGGAACACTGATAGACTCAACAGAAGCGATACTGGAGAGTTTTGCCGTCGCATGTAAAACCTTTGGTACAGCAGTACCGGATGAGGAATCGATCAAAGCAGAGATAGGACACCCTTTGGATGTGATGTTTTCAACATTGGGGGTAGAAGATGTACATGTGGATGCACATGTACAAGCCTATAAGATGCATTATAGAGAGATATCCTGTGCAAAAACGGTCTTGCTTCCGGAGGCTAGGGAGGCAGTAGAACTTGCAAGTCAGCATGCGGTTCTGGGGGTCGTGACGACCAAAACGGCTAAGTACTCCATAGAATTGCTGGAGCATATGGGGCTGATGCGCTATTTTGATATACTGATAGGCAGAGAAGATGTGGAAAATCCAAAACCGCATCCCGAACCGATCCTTAAAGCCTTGTCAAAACTGCAGAGTGAAAAAAATATCTATTGGATGATCGGTGATACACCTATGGATATTTTGGCAGCCAAAGCAGCAAATATCAACAGTGTGGCCGTGACATGCGGATATGCAGATGAAGCCGCACTGCTGGAGCACACGGAGAATCTATCGAAGACGGCACTCGAAGCTGTGAAATTCATCACTCTTCAATAATGTAAGATTGAAAAATTAGTAAATCTCGCTATAATCAAAAAAATATTTTGAAGGAAGCCCCATGCCATTATTAGACAGTTTTACTGTAGACCATACGAAGATGATCGCACCTGCGGTACGTGTGGCTAAAAAGATGAGTAGTCCAAGCGGAGATGACATCACGGTGTATGATCTGCGTTTTTGTGTACCCAATCAGGAAGCATTGCCGGAAAAAGGTATCCATACCCTGGAACATCTCTTTGCCGGTTTTATGAGAGAGCATTTGAACAGTAAAGATGTGGAGATCATCGATATCTCTCCTATGGGATGCCGTACAGGTTTTTATATGTCGCTTCTTGGGTCGCCAAAAGCCAAAGAGGTAGCCAAAGCATGGAAGAAGTCGATGAAAGATGTGCTTGATGTGGAAAGCAAAAAAGATATCCCGGAACTCAACAAATATCAGTGCGGAACCTATAAGATGCATTCATTAGGCGAAGCCCAGCTCATCGCACACACTGTTTTGGACAGAGGTATCGGTGTCATGAACAACAAAAAACTCAAAATGACGAAAAAGCAGCTTAAAGAGGCGAACAAATAACCAAACATGTATAATGCATCGGTAAGAGAAGAGAAAAAGCTGGTATTGTGTGAAGACGGTACCCATACACTTTTTTCTGTTGAGTTTGATGAACCCTACCACTCCACCAAAGACGGGGCGCTGCATGAGTCTTTAGAGAAACATGTCAAACCCGCCTTGGCGTTAAGCAAAGAGAAAACCCAATTGACGATCCTGGATATCTGTTTCGGCCTGGGGTATAATACCTTCACCACACTCTATTACCTCAAAAAAGAGGGCTTGAAGACAAAGGTACATATACTCTCCCCTGAGTTTGATGAGGGATTGGTCCGCTCTTTGGATACCTTTGATTTCCCTCCGGAGTTTGATGCCATCAAACACATTATCAAAGCGGTAAGCACCGATCTTTACTATGAAGATGAGCAGTTCAAAATAGAGATACTTCTGGGGGATGCAAGAAAAAGTATCCCAAAGATCAAAGAGAAAATAGACATCATCTATCAGGATGCTTTCAGCCCTGCACATAATCCGCTGCTTTGGACGCGAGAGTGGTTTGCGGACCTCAAGGCACTTTGTAAAGAGGATGCCAT
>JBFEWI010000273.1:0-1763 GCA_041546475.1 Sulfurovum sp. | reverse complement strand
GCTACAGTAGTGACACTTAGAATCACAGTAGGGGATATGAAGATAAATTAGCAAATAGTTTTCTCACTTTTCAAATGTTTGTAACCGCAGTTTAGATAGAATAATATCAGAAAATTAGGAATGTATCGATAAACTTTAGTCAATTTAGAGTAAAAATACAATTTGGCGCTGATTATCAAAAGAGAGACTTCTCTTTCGCTTCCTTTTGGAGCAGGGAGGCTCAGTGCTAACGCAATAGAAGAGTTGTTGGCTTTGTTGCGTCCTATTGAATTAGATAGTGAAATGAGTAAAAGTATGCAAAAGAAAAAGAGCTATAGGCCCAATGTTGCAGCTGTAATACTCTCTTCCAGATATCCGGACAAGTGCGAGTTCTTTGTGGCACATCGAAGTGATATCAAGAACGCGTGGCAATTTCCTCAAGGAGGTATCGATGAGGGTGAAACACCTCGAGAAGCATTGAAACGGGAATTGTTGGAAGAGATAGGCTGTGATAATGTAGAAGTATTGGGGGAGTTTCCGGAATGGATCACGTATGACTTTCCCAAAAAATCACGAGGTAAAACATACCCTTTTGACGGGCAGACACAAAAATATTTTTTGGTACGCCTCAAAGAGAGTGCGACCATTAATCTGCAGGCATATGATATTCCTGAGTTTGAAGAGTATGAGTTTGTAGAGTATGAACAGTTATTTAAAAAGGTGACCTACTTTAAACGTAAAGTCTATCGTAGGGTGATCGATTATTTTATAGAAGAGGGTTTGATATAGATGTTAGTTGTACATAAATATGGTGGTACAAGTGTTGGAGATTTGGATCGTATCGAAAATGTGGCCAACCGTGTAGCCAAAGCAAGAGAAGCGGGTAATGACATTGTGGTCGTTGTCTCTGCAATGAGCGGTGAAACCAATAAACTTATAGGTTATGCAGAGCACTTTACGAAGAGTCCTGCAAAAAAAGAGATGGATATGCTGCTGAGTTCAGGAGAGCGTGTTACAGCTGCACTGCTCTCTATCGCTTTGCAGTCAAAAGGCTATGATGCCGTAGCCATGACAGGGCGCCAGGCGGGTATCGTGACAGATAATACACATACCTATGCACGTATCGAGTCGATAGACCCGTCTGCGATGCAGGATGCCATAGGTGAGGGTAAGATTGTCATCGTTGCAGGGTTCCAGGGGATCAACAAAGACGGGTCGGTCACGACACTGGGACGTGGTGGTTCGGATCTCTCTGCTGTGGCATTGGCCGGAGCATTGAAGGCGGACCAGTGTGAGATCTATTCTGATGTAGATGGTATCTACACGACAGACCCGCGTATCGAACCCAATGCAAAGAAACTGGATACGATCTCTTATGATGAGATGCTGGAGCTTTCGTCATTGGGTGCGAAAGTGTTACAGAACCGTTCAGTAGAATTGGCAAAGAAACTTAATGTAAAACTCTACGCTAAAAGCAGTTTTAGCGACAATGAAGGTACGCTTATTACAAAGGAGAGCAATAGTATGGAAGAGGTATTAGTAAGTGGTGTTGTCCTTGACAAAAACCAAGCAAGAGTGACACTCAGAGGTGTTTCAGACAGACCGGGAATCGCAGCAGAGATATTTACCATGTTGGCGGAGGCGAACATTAATGTCGATATGATCATTCAGAATGTGGGTACCGATGGTTCAACAAATCTTGGGTTTACCGTACCGCAAAGTGAACATGAGAATGCCAAAAGACTGATGGAGAGTTTTGACCATGATATTCAGGGGATGGATTT
>JBFEWI010000319.1:0-1242 GCA_041546475.1 Sulfurovum sp. | reverse complement strand
CGTTAGATGCTCTCTTAAAAATCAAGCTATTTTATAGAATTTCTTTCCATCCCACTCACAATTGTGTTTGAACATCCCCCATATCGCTAGTAATAATTTCCTCATAATAGCAACAATAGCCTGCATTGGCTTTTTCCCGTTATTCAGCATCTTTTTGTAATACGCTGACACATGCTTATCTTTCTGGCTTGCAACTAAAGCAGGAAAGAATAGCGCCTCTCGCAAATATCGATTGCCCGCTTTTGTGACTCTTCGCGGTTTATTCGTTGATGTGCCTGATTCATAGGGCCTGGGATCAAGGCCGACGTATGCCACCCATTGTTTAGCCAGCATATCAGGCGGTAGACTTGCCAGCTCAGCCAGAATACGTATTGCTGTTTTTTTACCGATACCGTTAATACTTATCAGTAATTTGAATCGCTGATCAAGATCAGGGGTTGATTCTGCCAAATTGACCGCTTCAGCTTCGAGCGTATCAATACGTCTTTGAATATGCCGCATACTTACAGCAGTGTCGTTCGCCACAACTCGTCCAATGGCGCCCAGGCGTTTTGCCGCCAGATGACGATTGCGCTCACGCGTCAGCTCTGTGTTTAACTGAACGATTCTTCGCGTAATGTGTTGAATCTCAAGAACTTCTTCAGTGGCCGGCTTCCAGGGCTTAAATGGCATCCTCAGCAGATACTCAAGAATTGTATCTGCATCCATCGCATCGGTTTTGCCCCGCTGAAGCCGCGCATCTGCAAATTTTTTAATTGCTTTCGGGTTCGTGACCGACACTTCTATTCCTTCTGCCGAATCAAGGGCCAGGGCAAATGGAAGTGAGTATACGCCTGTCGCTTCCATGCAGACCCTTGCGGGACGATCACGCTGCGTTGCCCATTTCATAAATTGCCGATGTCCAGCACAAGTGTTCTTGAACTCTTTTATGGCATAAACCTTATCACCGAACTGCTTGCGGCAGACTAAAAGCACTGAATCAACATCTACTCCGATATAGTTCACTTGCAGATCCCCCGAGTTATGGTTAGGCTAGGCACTGGGTTCCCTGACCATCAGCTCAGAAACAATAAACCTTGTGACGCGAGCTCTCGGGCTCAGGATGCTCCAGGATTTTGTTCTATATGGCGGGGAGCCCATCTAACGCACAAGATCAAGGTCTTCAGGCATAATCGGCTTCCCCAGGGCCTATATCAACTATATATGAATAATTGAAACAGGCTCAAATCTGAAGATACAAGG
>JBFEWI010000294.1:0-1435 GCA_041546475.1 Sulfurovum sp. | reverse complement strand
TTGAAAGATATGAGGATACAGTGATGAGACACTTTTTGACACTCAAAGATTTTACAAAAGATGAGATCTTAGAGATGATAACATTAGCACAGAAGATAAAAGCACAGACAAAGCAGCGCAAGTTCGTACCTTACATGGAACACCAGACACTCGGGATGATCTTTGAAAAAAGTTCTACCCGTACACGTGTGAGCTTTGAAACAGGTATCTACCAACTTGGCGGTGTGGGACTGTTCCTCTCTTCTAATGACATACAGCTAGGACGCGGTGAGCCGATGAAAGATACGGCTCGTGTGATCAGCCGTATGGTCGATATGGTGATGATACGTACCTTTGAACAGTCAAAACTTGAAGAGTTCGCGAACTTCTCTAAAGTGCCTGTGATCAATGGTTTGACGGATGCTTACCATCCTGTGCAGCTTATGACTGACTATCTCACAATGATAGAACATGGTAAAGAGAAGGATCCTGTGGTTGCGTATGTCGGTGATGGAAATAATATGACACACTCATGGCTGATGCTTGCAGCTAAACTTGGTTTTGAACTGAGAGTGGCTACACCTCAAGGGTATGAGTGTGATGAAGCGATTGTCAATGAGGCGCTTGAAATAGCCAAAGAGAGCGGTGCGAAGATCACTTTTGGTAACGACCCTAAAGAGGCAGTCAAAGATTGTGATGTCGTCACTACAGATACTTGGGTCTCTATGGGACAAGAAGATGAAAAAGAAGAACGTGTGCGTGTATTTAACGGCTATATGGTAGATGAAGCGATGATGTCTTTAGCGAAGCCTGATGCCATCTTCTTACACTGCTTACCTGCATACAGAGGCTATGAAGTGAGTGAAGAGACTTTTGAAAAACATGAAGAAGTCATCTTTAGTGAAGCCGAGAACAGACTACACGCACAAAAAGGTATCATGGTGTGGTTAGATGCACATCGTAATGAGGAATCGCCTAAATGAGCGATATAGATTTCGAAAAGTTCAGCAAATACTCCAAGCCAGGACCAAGATACACCTCTTACCCTACAGCCTTAGAGTTCAGTGATAACTTCAAATATGATGATTATATTCACTATCTGGAAAACGCAAAAGAGAAACTCTCACTCTATGTACACTTGCCTTTCTGTAGATCAGCATGTTATTTTTGTGGATGTAATGTGGTGTTTACATCCAAAGAGAAAAAACTCTCTGCTTACATAGAGTACTTAAAAAAAGAGGTAGATCTTTTAGCACAACACATCGATACATCCCGTGAAGTGATACAGTTTCACTTTGGCGGGGGTACACCGACATACTACAAAGCCTTTGAACTGGATGAGATCGTTACCTATATCAAATCGAAGTTTCCTAACTGGAGTCAAGAAGCTGAGATCAGTTGTGAGATAGACCCTCGTTTTTTTAACGAAGACCAAATGAAAGTCTTCCAGAAACAC
>JBFEWI010000173.1:0-3711 GCA_041546475.1 Sulfurovum sp. | reverse complement strand
TAGAGCTTCTCTCCCCTGTACGTCAACAAAGTTTGGAAGCATTTTTAAAGATGGTATACGGCTACGCACAAAAATGTAAAGAACAAGGATAGAACTATGAGTAGTGAAGAGAAAAACATCAATGACAAAATGGCTGAAGAGAGACAAAAATTTATCGACTCTCAGCCAACAGATGAAGAGATGAAAGAAAAAATCATCGCTCACCTTAAAGAGATCTATGACCCTGAACTTCCTGTAAATATTTATGATCTAGGACTCATCTACAATATAGACACATGGACAGATGAAGTCTCTATGATGAAAAAAGCCAAGATCACTATGACACTGACTTCAGCAACCTGTTCGTTTTCCCAAGTGATCATCGATCTGGTCAAAAGTATTGCTGCACGTCAAGAGGGTCTTGAAGATGTAGAGGTCGAAATAGTCTTTGATCCGCCATGGAGCCAAGACAGCATGACTGATGAAGCAAAGTTAGCGATGGGATTACTCTAAAAAAACCATATACTCTATCTGAGCATTTACGACATGAGTCTATTTAATGCTCAGGATATCTCCTTCCTTCTACTAAGCCAAATGCTTATAGCCTAAAACAGATTCCAAGAAATTACTTGCCTCAAAAACTGATAGAAACATTTTATGATATAATTTATTTAGAGCTATACATCTAATTGGTGTATGAGAGTCGTTCATAACAGCCTATGAAAAGAAAAGAGTTTAAAATGGATGGACCCGTATTAGAAATTGCTGATCTCTATGTTTCTGTAGAGAAGAAACAGATTATCAAGGGAATGAACCTGAGCATAGGCAAAGGTGAGGTTCATGTTATTTTCGGTCCGAATGGCTCTGGTAAATCTACCTTACTCAATACTATTTTGAAGCTTCCCGGCTATAATATTGATAGTGGAGAGATCCACATTAAATCCAACAACATACATGATATGACAACAGATGAAATCGCAAATCTGGGTATAGGTATGTCTTTTCAGCATCCACCAAAGATCAAAGGGGTGACACTCCGAAACTTTCTTCATGCGATCAACCGCTCGGAGGACCTTGATGATGAGATTCAAGCCCTCAGTATGGAAAACTTTCTAGAAAGAGAGCTCAATGTGGGATTTTCCGGTGGCGAGCTCAAAAGAGCTGAAGTACTGAAACTCTATGCACAAAGCCCTGACCTGCTTTTGATAGATGAACCTGAATCCGGAGTCGATATTGAAAATATTGCTGTTATCTCCAAAGCGATCAACAAGATCCTTCAAAAAGAGATACCGATGAAACAGCGTGAACGTTCCGCGATAATTATAACCCATACGGGCCATATTCTCAATTATATCGACGCTGATATAGGACATGTCTTTATGGATGGCAAAATCGTCTGCACCGGTAATCCCAAATCACTGATGGAAGATATTAAGAGGTTGGGTTTTACAGGGTGTGCAGAGTGTTATAAGAAACCAAAGGATCACACATGAAGCAGCTGGATGAAACTACGAAAACAACCCTGAGAAAAGTTGCATATGATGAAAAAGAGGAACGTTCGGCAAATTTTTTTGCCAAAGACTGGGATATTCTGGATACGCACTCCGCGGCTGAAGGCCTTGAGATTCTCCCCATTAAAACAGCATTGCAAAAATATGCATGGCTCAAAGAGCTTTTCTTTACGCTTGTAGATCAAGACAAAGACGATTATGTCAAGCAGGTAGCCTCCAGTGATGTGTTACTGGGCTATTTCATACGTGTCAAGGCAGGAGTGAAGATCACACTGCCTGTTTATACCTGCTACATGATCAATACCGAGAAATTCACCCAGTGTACCCATAACATTGTGATAGCTGAGGAGGATACTGAGCTTCATCTTATCAATGGCTGTGTTGCCAATGCACATGTTGCATCTGGACGTCATCTAGGTGTCACAGAGTATTTTGTCAAAGAAGGTGCAACACTTACCAGTACAATGATCCACAGTTGGGGAAAAGAGGTGGAAGTCTATCCGAGAAGTGCTGCACATGTGGGTAAAAATGCAAAATTCATCTCAAACTATGTAGCGATGACCAGTGTAAAAAAACTGCAGATGAATCCACTTGCAGTGATAGAAGAATCTGGACTCGGGGAATTTTATACTGTCATATACGCACCTGAAAACTCTCAGTTTGATGTCGGATCGACGGTTATCTTAAATGGTGATGGAGCATCATCCGAGATCATTAGCCGTGTGGTTTCCAATGGTGGTGAAGTCATAACCAGAGGAGAGATCATCGGTAAACATCCCAATGGCAGGGGTTCAATGGCCTGTAACGGGTTACTGCTGAGTGAGAAAGGCTACATTCACGCAATCCCAGAGCTGCTTGGAGAGGATCCTCATCTTGAACTCTCCCATGAAGCCAGTGTGGGCATGATCTCCAAAGATGAACTTGCCTACCTGATGGCATCGGGTATAGAAGAGGATAAGGCAAAATCCTTGATCATCGAGGGCTTTTTGGATCTGAAGATACCCTCTCTACCAGAATATTTACAACGACAGATCAATGATATTGTGAATGAGACAAAAGAGTTTGAAACGATGTAAAGAGGATTTGTACCTCTAAGCCCTACTCTAATGAAAATTTACATATATCTTTAGCATTTTAGTGTAGAAAAACTATAACAAATTGTTTAAAAAACCATAAGAAATAGAAATATCCCTAGCATTATCCTGTTTATTTCGCTATAATTCCGAACTTTTACTGCAAGAGAGTATCAAACTCCTTATTTAGATACATCACATGTATCTCCTTTTTGCCGCGCATTGGCGTGTGATAGTTTGGTATCAAGTTGCATAAAACAGGGTGCACCCTATTGCTTTAGCGACAGGGGTATCGGCAATGCGTGCCAGATAACATGCTTGTAACTTTAGAACCGTTCTATCGCCAAGACTTTACCACCCCACACAATATCAACATAAAGAAAACACTATATGAAATTTACAGATTTTAATTTAAAAGAAACGATTCAGGCTGCTATTGCAGAAGCTGGATTTACGGAGCCGAGTCCGGTTCAAAAAGACGCTATTCCTTTAGTACTAGAAGGTCACGATATGATCGCCCAGGCACAGACAGGTACAGGTAAAACTGCTGCATTTGGTCTACCTATCATGAGTATGATGAAAGGTGATGGTTCAGTAGAAGGACTCGTGATCGTTCCTACACGTGAACTTGCTATGCAGGTCAGTGATGAACTTTACCGTTTCGGTCAAATGAGCGGACTTAAAACGGCTACTGTCTATGGCGGTACTGCGTATAATAAACAGATAGACCGTATCAAACAGGCTTCTATCGTCGTAGCAACACCGGGTAGACTTCAAGACCTGCTAGAGAGCGGAAAGATCAAAATGAATCCTCAGTTCGTGGTTCTTGACGAAGCAGATGAAATGCTGGATATGGGATTCCTCGATGAGATCAAAAATATCTTTACTTTCCTGCCGGAAGCACGCCAGACATTGATGTTCTCTGCAACGATGCCAAACAGTATCAGAAAACTTGCAGAGCAGATCCTCAAAAACCCTAAAACGGTTTCTATCACGAAGTCAGAGTCTACAAACACTTCTATCACACAGCTTTACTATGTGGTACAGGAGAAAGAGAGAGATGATGCGCTTGTAAGGCTTATCGACTATAAAAACCCGACAAAATGTATCATCTTCTGTCGTATGAAAAAAGAGGTAGACAGACTGGT
>JBFEWI010000084.1:0-7473 GCA_041546475.1 Sulfurovum sp. | reverse complement strand
ATGGGTCAGCATACGATAGCTTTTGACTATAAAAAAATAAAATGGTCTGATGCTAAAGGGTATAGTGACTATGGTTGGGATGACTCTGATGTCTATGCGGTTGGTTACCAATATACAGAAGATAAATGGACTCTGAGACTCGGGTACAATCATGCATCTTCTGCTGTAGTAGAAGTAGCTGATCCGAGACTTAATTTCTTTAATCTTTTAGGATTCCCTGCAACTGCAGAAGACCACTATACACTGGGGGCTAGTTACGAATTCACGCAACAGTTTTCTCTTGACTTAGCCTATGTGTATCAAGACAATAACAATGAAACATTTGATGTCAGTGGCATATTTGGACCAGGTGCAACTGTAAGTACCGATCATGCGGAAAACAGTGTTTCTTTCCAATTAGCTTATAAGTTTTAACTCCCGTTAAAACTTTTAGGAAGAGGTGCTTTTCAGCATCTCTTCGAGTGTCACTTTGACATTCTCTCCCAAGGCATTGACATTATAACCCCCCTCTAAAAAAAACACAAAGGGAACATCTGCACTATCCAGTATACACCTTACAATACTTCTTATACCTTCAGTAGTGATGTTCAGTTGTGCCAAAGGGTCACTCTCATGCAGATCATATCCCGCAGAAACCAAAATGATGTCAGGATTAAAGTCTTTGACAAGTGAAGGAAGCTCATTTTCATAGATATCGAGTAATTCATCATCCGTACATCCTGCCATCACAGGAAAGTTTGCAGTATATCCCCTGCCTTTACCCTCACCTTTCTCTGATCGGGCACCTGTACCGGGAAATATATACGCCTGATGTGAAGAGAGATAAAATACAGAGTCATCTTCATAAAAAGTATCTTGTGTACCATTACCGTGATGCACATCAAAATCAACGATCATCACTTTTTCGTACCCTAGGCTCTGTGCATATCGTGCAGCGATGGCGATATTATTGAAAAGACAGAATCCCATGGCTTGTGCAGGTCTTGCATGATGTCCGGGTGGTCTCACGGCACAAAAAGCCCGTTCAAATTCTCCAGACCCTATACCATCCAATGCTACGACTCCCGCTCCTACAGCCATTCTTGCTGCATCAAAGGAATCAGCACTGCACACAGTATCCGAATCAATACTCCCCTCATAGGCACAAACGTTTTTTATGCTCTCTATATGTTCAGAAGAGTGTACTAGTTCAATAATACGCTCTGAGGCATTTATAGGAGCTTTAAATGTCAAAGATGGATGCAGCAGTTCAATAGCTTTATTGATCGCCCTCAGGCGCTCTGGAGACTCCGGATGCATTGCACCGGTATCATGCTGTAGATAGATATCATCAGTTATATAAGCTACTTTCATCCCACTATTATACTCTTTTTTTCAATTGAGCTATCTCCTTTTTTAATTTTTCTATCTCTTTTTTGAGTCTTTCATTCTCTTTTCGTAGGCTATATGGTTCTTTGTTTTCTTCTTTTACGATAGACTTTTCAACCTCTTTTTCAACACTGTCATCCAGTAAGATATAGACTACATCTTTACCGTTCTCTACAACTGTTTCTGTTGGAATTTGACCTGATTTTGTCATTTTCACGACATTGAATATACTCAATTTATGTTTTGTTGCATATGCTTTAATAGTTAATTTTTCCATAATGATCCTACACAATATATTTACTTTTCTAAGATATAATATGACAAACTTCATAAGGATTACAACATGTACAGTAAAAAATTGAACCCAATGATACTATTGCTTCTCATCTCTCTTGCTTTTACTCAATTTTCATTTGCAAAACCAGCTGCCCAACTGAATGCAGATGTGGATGTAGCCATCAAAAAATTTGAAAAAGAAGTGGTAGGAGGACCGGAATTTCTTTCAAAAGTAAAAGGTTACCTTGTCTTTCCTTCTGTCATCAAAGGTGGTTTCATCCTTGGAGGTGAATATGGTGAAGGTGCCCTGCGTGTCAATGGTACGACAAAACACTTTTACAGTATGACATCAGCTTCCATAGGATACCAGGCCGGTGTTCAAGAGCATTCGGTCCTGATCGCCTTTCTTTCAGAAGCCTCTTTAAACAATTTTATTCAAAGTAACGGATGGGAAGCCGGTGTAGATGGTTCAATTACTGTAGCCGACTGGGGAAAAAATAAAGATATCACCTCTATCAGTTATGAAAAACCTATTGTTGCATTTATCTATGGTGCAGAAGGTTTGATGTTAGGTGTCAGTATAGAAGGTACTAAATTCCAAAGGGTGATACCTAATTAATCGTTAAACCGGTCCTTATAAGAACACTTCTGGCAAAGTTCTTCAACAGCTTTGCCCTCTTTAAACCCCTCTAACATATCTACAGCACGCTTTGCAGTGAGGATCTCATCCAGCGTATTTTCATGCAGGTCTCCAAGTTCTATGATCCCATCACAATCCAAACAGCAAGGAACGACTTTCCCGCTGGCCAGAATAGCCACATGTGACTGTAATCCCTGGCATGTACCATGACCGTATGTTTGATTGTTTAATGAAGGCCATTCAAAATAGTTGTCAAAATGCACAAGTATTTTAGAGGCTAAACGTATGGACTTTGGTTTCTCTTCATAAATGTTCTTAAGATCAAGTTCGGTATCAAATGTAGACGAAAGCTTTTCAAAGAGTGTCTCATTAAACGTGCGTTCACTCATCATTTCATCCAGGTTCCATACACGCAAATTGATAAAGATCTCTTCTTCCCTCTCCAGCTTGGCTTCACATAATGCAAGTACGGGATTCATATACTGTTCAAAGGTAAGAGAAGTATCATTTTTATTGAAACTGTTGAGTGAAATGTTGATCTGTTTTACACAGGGATGGAAGAGTGTATCATAGGTATGCTTCTTTAAAAAGTATCCGCTGGTCGTGAGCATCGCTTTAAGCCCATGCTTGTGGATAATATCCAAATAGGCATCCAGATTGGACAGTGTGAGGGGATCTCCAACCACATGACAAGCGATCTCCTTGGTATAGACTTTGGCTTGCTTCACAATAGATTCAAAAAAATCCAGATCCATCTCTTTGGTGGGTAAGGCTTTTGTAGGACAAAAACTGCAGGAGAGTCCACATACATTCGTAAGCTCTATATAAATACGGTAAAACTTCATAGGTGATTATTTCATACAGCCAGAAAGATCTGTAATATTTTTTGCACGATTTACACAGGGTATACGGGATTGTAGTTCTATGAGTTCATCTTCTATTTTATCGAGTGATATATCTTTTTGTTTCTCATCCCAAAATAGTATCTCATCATCCTTCTCTCTTCCCGTTTGGGCTTTCATTTGACTCACATATTCCATACATTGGTTTGCTGAAGAAGCGTCTTCAACCGTCTGTAGACATTCACGTGTTTTCTTCATCGACTTTAAGAGCTTAGGTAAGAGTTTTTTTTGTCTCTTATACACATCTTTAGCAATATGGTTCATGAACTTTGTCCGCTCTTCCTCGCTTATATTACGACTACTGTAACTTGTATTCAGATCTCTGACATCCAAAGCAGCCTCTTTGAGTATTTTATAAAAACTTTCAGCTTTTCGTGTGTTCTTTGTTTTAATGTTATCTTTAAAAAGTGCAAATTCATGTACAGGGAAATCCGGTACAGCATACGTTCCATCGGAACTATTACTGTCAAAAATGGCTTTGGTTGCCTCTTTTACATACAAGATATCGAAGATCTGGCACTCAGACTTAAGCACAATGTTTTTATAGATGCATTTTTTTACACTTGTACCTTCCCACACCTCACAAAGAATACCAGCGACTCTCTCCTTCCCTGTTTTAGTCAAAGAAGCTGTTTCATCCTCCATCCTGATATCATAAGAGCTTTTTTTACGTTCGAGGAGTTGTTCATTGGCATAGTCTGCTGTAATGACCGTATCTTTGGTATGTTTTACAAATCTCTTTATCTGCTGTTTATGTTTGAGAGCGCCTGTGGTCACTACAACCCCGCTCTCTTCTTCCAACTTCACTTCACCCCAGTCCTTAAAACGTAATGTTGCTGTGCCTTGTATACTGAGATTTGTTTCAGGTGTCAGCTGTGTCCCGCCGCTGATCTCATAAAGGACCATACCGGACTCTACTTCAAAAGGATGTGTGAATATTTCTGCATGCAGAAGTGTTCCTATACCCATGAATAAAATTGTTTTTATATAATGCCCTAGAGACATAAGTATCCTTGCCCGTCGATGATCATTTGATTACAGTATTGTAACATAATTAAAAGCTATAAAAGAGAGATAGATACCATATCGCTAAAGTCTGTCGTTTAAGAAGCAGAAAAAGGATTATACTTTTCCTTTTTCATACCATTTTCTCAACCATGCATCCATCGGGTACATGATACGGTAAATGGCAGGGACCACCAACAGGGTCAAAATAGTGGAACTCATAAGCCCTCCGATGATCGCCAGTGCCATAGGTGCATTACTCTCATGCCCTGCACCACTTCCAAATGCCAGAGGGAGCATCGCACCGATCATGGCGAAAGTGGTCATTAGGATAGGACGAAGTCTTTTTTCTCCCGCTTCCAGGATGGCTTCATTGACCTCTTTGCCTTCCTTGATCGCCTGGTTGGCAAAGTCAACGACCAGAATCGCATTCTTACCGACCATTCCAAGCAGGAGGATGATACCGATCATGACAAAGAGCGAGAAATTGTTCCCCGTTAAGTAGAGTGCCACGATAACACCTGTAAATGAAAGCGGCATCGCCACCATGATAATGAACGGCTGGATGATCGACTCATAGAGTGCCGCCAGGATCAAATAGATCAAGATAATTGCCAAGAGTACTGCAGCACCGAATGCCGCGTTGGTGTCGGCCATATTCTCAATATCTCCCGTATAACGGTAATTGTATCCTGCAGGAAGTATCTCTCCTATCTTCTCATCCACTGCTTTCATGATCACATCCAAACTGGTCTCGTACATCCCTGATGTCACCATGACCTTACGCTCACGGTCATAGCGGTTAATAGATGACGTACCGGTATGTTCCTCAAAAGTAATCAATCCTTCAAGCGAAACAAATTCACCGTCACGGTTTTTGACCTGAAGTTTTTTAATGTCATCGATCGTACTTCGGTATTGATCTTCAAAACGCAAGGTGATATCAAATTCTCGGCCGTTCTCTTCATAATAGGATATCGCTCTGTCACTGGAATACGCGCTTGCAAGAATACCGGCTATTTCATTCGCACTGACCCCTGAACGCTGTGCATTTTCTCTTAAAATATCTATTTTTATTTCCGGCTTCCCACTCTCATAGTCTCTGTCTACACCTACTGCACCTTTGGTCTGTTT
This sequence comes from Sulfurovum sp., assembly GCA_041546475.1. Lineage (GTDB taxonomy): Bacteria > Campylobacterota > Campylobacteria > Campylobacterales > Sulfurovaceae > Sulfurovum. The sequence goes on along the minus strand of JBFEWI010000084.1, from coordinate 2,148 downwards.
AAGCAGGTCCATTAACTTCTGTGTCGTTTCGTTCAGTACATCAAGGTCGTCACCTGTGACAACGATTTGTACGGGCGCATTGCTGCTGCCCGTATCGAACGGCGGGACCTCTTCCACTGTCACGATCATATCGTTGATCGTTTTAAATGCATTGGCATATTGCTGGACTACGTCCTCTTGTGAAACAGATCTCTGAGCTACGGGCTTGAGTTTTGCATAGATCTTGGCCTTATGGATCTCCTTGGCACTGTTATACCCGATGGAGAGTACCGTATACTCTATGTTCTCATCACGCTGCATTTGCTCTAGCATAGGTTGCATTTTTTTCTTCATCTCTTCCAGACTTGTTCCTACCGGAGCCTTGGTAAATACCTGGAACTCACTGTTGTCCTGCATCGGTACGAAGTCCATTCCTGTAGAGAGTTTGGTCGAGGAGACCAATATGCCTATCGTGACCAGAATAGTGATCCACTTAAAACGGATCAGCGTTTTGAGCAGCGCTACATAGGCTCTGTCCAGTCTCACAAAAAGAGGTTCTGTCATATGGAAAAATTTACTCTCCTTGGCACTCAATACCCGTGCTCCGACCGTCGGGATGAACATCACTGCAACCAGATAGGAGATCACAACCCCTGAAGCCACGGTCATGGCAAAAGAGTTAAAGAACATACCTACTATCCCATCCATAAAGGCTACCGGCACGAACACGGCAAGCAGCACTGAAGAGATCGCCAAGATGGAAAAGGATACCTCTTTGATCCCTTCAAGAGATGCCCGGAACGGCTCCATCCCTGCTTCCATCTTTTTAGTGATGTTTTCGATCACAACGATCGCATCATCAATGAAGATACCGATCGCAAGTGTAAGTCCTATGAGTGTCAACTTATTCAAGTCGTACCCCAACCAGTCAATAATGGCAAATGTACCAATGATCGATGTAGGAATGGCCAATGCAGAGACGATCGTCGCAGTGAAATTTCTAAGAAAGAAAAAGACAATAATGATCGCCAATATGGAACCATAGATAAGGTCAAAGGTCACATTGTCTATATTCACCATGATCTTGTCACTCTGGTCCTGCAGCAGTTGCAGTGCATAATCATCCCCGGCAATGGTTTCAAGACGTGGCATTACTGCTTTTACCCCGTTGATGATATCCAGCACATTTTCCCCGGAGATCTTTTTTACTTCAAGCATGACACCTTGATTTCCATTGTACGAAGAGAAACTGCTGCTGTCACTCAAACCATCTACTACCCGTGCCACATCTTTCAGTTTAATCCCCGGTTTGACGATAAGTTCCTGGAGATCATCCACACTGATCGCATCCGCCTTCACTTTGATCACAGTCTCTTTTTGATCACTGATAAGCTTACCTGCTCCCTGGTTAATGTTCTGAGCCGCAACGATATTCTGAACATCAAGTGGTGTAAGATCGTATTTATTAAGCTTGAACGGGTCAACAAAGATACGTATCTCCCTGTCCTGGTACCCAATAATATTGACTTCGCCCACACCTTTGATCCGTTGTAGTTTAGGTTTGAGCTTTTCATCTGACATTCGCATCAGAGCAGTGACATCACCTGTTTTAGTCGCAACAAAAAGGTTGATCACCACGCCGCTTGCACCCAGTTTTTTGACGATGGGCTTCTCCACTTCATTGGGAAGTATTACAGAACCGATCTTGTCACGTACATCATTGGTAGCTTCATCGATATCTTTAAAAAGCTCAAACTGGATGGTCACCGTACTAAATCCTTCATAAGAGGTTGACATCAGTTTATCAATCCCATCGATCCCGCTGACCGCTTCTTCCAGTTTATCTGTCACTTTGGTTTCCACTGTACTGGCATCGGCACCGTCATAGGTCGTTTGAATCGTTACAACAGGGAAATCGACATTGGGGAAAAGATTGACAGGCATAGTATTGTAGGACATCAGTCCAAATACAATGAACGACAGGACTCCCATCAACGTTGTAATAGGTCTGTTTATGGCAAATTTATACATCACTTCCTACTCTACTGTAATGTATCCATCACCAAAGAGCCCTACAGGGAAACTCTCTGCTTTGACCTCGGCCAGCATCTTTCGTGATTTTGTATCGATGGTCGGATAGATCTTGTAAATCGTACCTTCGTACACTCT
>JBFEWI010000171.1:0-3751 GCA_041546475.1 Sulfurovum sp. | reverse complement strand
CATCTCTGCTTCCTTTAGGAAATTATCTACTATAGACTTATTGTACCAAAATATGGGAACTCATATAGTAAGGATTGTAGCTATATACGGATAATTCACACTTATTGGCTATAATACGAAAATAATCACGATGAAAGAAGGCAAGAGTGCCCTTTCAGTGCAGTATGAAGGTACCCCTTATGAGCAAACTTGACCTAAGAGAAGCAAAACGTTTTTTACCCACCACCAGAGAAGAGATGGATGCACTCGGATGGGAACAGTGTGATGTGATACTGATCTCCGGAGATGCCTATATAGATTCTCCGTTCATTGGTGTAGCTACGGTTGGACGTATGCTTGAAAAACTGGGGTATAAGGTTGGTATCATAGGTCAACCTGATGTCAAGAGTGACAAAGATATCAAGCGTTTGGGTGAACCGAGACTCTACTGGGGTGTGAGTGGCGGAAGTATCGACTCTATGGTAGCGAACTATACAGCCACCAAGAAGTTCAGGAACTCAGATGACTACACACCCGGCGGGAAAAATACCAAACGCCCGGACCGCGCAGTACTGGTCTACACCAATCTCATACGTCAAAACTTTAAAAATACGGTTCCTATCGTACTGGGCGGTATAGAAGCTTCTCTTAGACGTGTGACCCATTATGACTACTGGAGCAATAAGCTGAGAAAACCTATACTCTTTGACTCTAAGGCAGATATTCTCATCTACGGTATGGGAGAACAGGCCATTCGTGAGCTTACACATGCTTTGGATCAAGGTAAGGAGTGGAGAGACATACGTGGTGTCTGCTACATAAACAAAGAACCTGTAGAGCATTATCATCAGCTTCCTTCTCATCAGGAGTGTCTAGATAACAAAGAGAAGTACATTGACCTTTTTGATCTTTTTTATGACAATAATGATCCCATCGCTGCAAAAGGTCTTTGCCAAAAGGTAGACACGCGCTACTCCATACAAAATCCGCCATGCGATTATCTGAGTGAACCTGAGATGGATGAAGTCTCTGCCCTGCCGTTTACAAGGGAACTTCACCCTTACCACCGTCCAGAGGGAAAAGTAAAGTGTCTTGAGACGATCAAGTTCTCTATCATGACACACCAGGGATGCTGGGGCGAGTGTAACTTCTGTGCCATCGGTGTGCACCAGGGGCGTACGATCCGTACACGTTCCGAGCAGTCCATCGTCAAGGAAGCCAACCAATTTAAAGAGTACAAAGACTTTAAAGGGATCATCTCGGACCTTGGCGGTCCTACGGCCAATATGTACGGTTATGAATGCAACAAAAAACTCAAGCTCGGTACCTGTGACCATCAGCGATGTGTTGATTCACGACACTTGTGTTCTTCCATGAAACCGGACCATACCCGTGTCATAGGAATGATGAAACAGGTACGTAACATAGAGGGTATCAAAAAAGCATTTGTGGCTTCAGGGATACGTTATGATCTGATCAATGAAGATAAACGTAAGGGGTATTCCTACCTGAAAGAGCTGGTAGAACACCACATCTCGGGACAGATGAAAGTGGCACCTGAACATACACAGCAGCATGTCCTTGATCTTATGGGAAAACCGGGGAAACAGACACTGATAGACTTTAAAAGGCTCTATGACAAACTCAATAAAGATATGGGTAAAAAGCAGTACCTTACCTACTATCTTATCGCAGCGCATCCGGGTTGTGAAGAGAAAGATATGCATGAGCTGAAACGTTTTACAACACAAGAGCTAAAAATGAACCCTGAGCAGGCACAGGTCTTTACACCGACACCTGGTACCTACTCTGCCGTGATGTACTACACAGAGATGGACCCGGTGACACGTAAAAAAATATTTGTGGAAAAAGATATACATAAAAAAGAGAAACAAAAAGCCATCGTTCAGGCAAAAACGAATTTTAAATCAGGATTTGCAAGTTAATGCCCAACAGACCCATCTATATCACTGACCTAGACCATACTTTTCTGCGTACCGACCAGAGTATCAGTGATTTCAGTACAAAAGTGTGGAATACAAAAAACAAAGATGCCATACTCTCAGTAGCCACGGCCAGAAGCTTTCAAAAAACCCGTGACTTTTTGGAAAAACTCCATCTACATGCGCCTATGATACTCTTAGACGGTACGATGATCGTCTCTCCGGACAAAAAGCTTATCGATATAAAGACCATCAATAAGGCACTGGGTGATGCCATCGTTGAAGTGGGTCTGGAGTTTGATATAGACCCTTTTATCATAGGTCTGAAAGATATGGATCTCAATGAAGCATTTTTATACCCTCGGAAACTCAATGAACACCAAAAATTTGTCCTCAAGGGCTATAAAAATGACCCTCGTTTGCAGTTCAATCCAGATAACAAAACAATGGATATGAACCTGAAGATCGTTTATTTTGGAGATAAAAAAACACTGGAACCGCTGACAGCAAAATTAAAAGCAACCTTCAAAGATGCCATAGAGTGTAAACTCTCTCCTGAAAAATACTCAGACGGCTACTTCCTCACTATCCTACACCCTGAAGGTGACAAAGCACACGCACTACAGAAGGTCATGGAGTACATGGAACGTGACCCCTTGGATGTGACCGTATTTGGTGATTCCGTCAATGACATAGGGATGTTCAAACTTGCAGGAACCTCTGTGGCCGTCTCAAATGCTTTGGATGAAGTGAAGGCCGTAGCAGATATCATACTGCCTCACTCCAATGATGAGGATGCAGTGGCCAAATACCTGAAAGACCAGAAGCGTTAATACCGATTCATCAGTTGTGCATTTAACAGTTTCAGTCTCTCTGGAGTCCCTATATCAAGCCATTCACCCTCATAGAGTTCTCCTGTTACTTTCCCCTCTTTCATCGCTGCTCTGAGTAAAGGTGCCAGTGCAGATTTACCATAGGGGACCCCTTCAAAGAGCTTTGGTGAGTAGTAGCCTATCCCTGAAAATGTATAGGATTTAGCATCGACTACTTTGTTGTTTACCAAGGCGAAATCCCCTTCAGGGTTATGTTCGGGGTTAGGTACAAGGACTATATGGGCGAGAATGCCTTCTGCAAGCTTTCTATGGTCTTGAAAATCATAATCGGTCCATATATCTCCATTGAGAACCAAAAATGCTTCATCCCCTAGGAGCGGTAGTGCTTTGATGATGCCCCCGGCAGTTTCAAGTCCGCCCTCTTCCTGTTCGTCAGAGTAGGTAATGTTCACGCCCCACTCTGAACCATCGCCCAGTGCTTCAGGGATTTGATACCCCAGGTGAGCAATGTTAATGACTATATCAGTATATCCGTCATGTGCAAGACGTTCTATATGCCATACGATAAGAGGTATTCCCCCTACTTTGAGTAAGGGTTTTGGTGTGGTGTCTGTCAGTGGCTTCATTCTTGTTCCCGATCCTGCAGCAAGTATCATACATTTCATGGTAGGGTATCCTTTATTAATTAGACAGTTAAAATATTCTCATTGTGACAGGTGCATCTTTGAACTCACCATATTGTGATTTCAATAGAGCGATCAACCCGTCCAATTCCGGGTACTTTTGACCCACTTCCAGGATATACTTCAACGTTTGTGGAATATCCTGTAGGTATTTCTTTTTCCCGTCTCTTAGTGCCAGTCTTGAAAAAATACCCAGTATCTTGATGTGACGCTGCAGGCCTGTAAAATCAAACCAGCGGATAAACGTCTCATCCTCTATATCAAGCCCCTTCAACTCCTTAAAGAGCAGGATCAGTCTGCGTAATACTCTTCT
>JBFEWI010000166.1:0-3857 GCA_041546475.1 Sulfurovum sp. | reverse complement strand
CAGAAAAGCAGGATACAAATCTCCCTCTACCTATACAAGAAGTCAAAAGAGTTTTGACGCAGCTAAAAACAGAAGTGCTAAGAGAAGCGGTTTTTTCGGTAGTAAAAGTACTTCAAGCCGTACCGGCGGTTTCTTTGGTGGCTAATAGATGTTAAATTTACAGAAAACCACGCCTCTGGACACCGATTATCTGGAATCACTCGGTTTTGTCTGGCATACAGACCGTGATGACACAAGTTATATCTCTGATGAACTGGTCGTCATCTCTGAAGAGGAAGCTGAAGCCTATTATGAAGCGACCAATACGCTGTATGATATGGTTGTTGAAGCAGCCGAACATGTGATAGAAAATGATCTCTTTCATGAGATAGGCATCCCCTTTAATCTTGTAGAGGTGATTAAAGCGTCATGGGAAAATGATGTACATTGGCATTTGTACGGACGTTTTGATCTGGCCGGTGGTGTGGATGGAAAGCCTATCAAACTTTTGGAATTCAACGCTGACACACCGACTGCTCTGTTTGAAACCGCTGTAGTACAATGGGCTATGCTTAAACAAAACGGCCTTGAAGAAGCAAGCCAGTTCAATGCGCTTTACGAAGCACTTGTAGACAACTTCAAGCGTCTAGTGACACTGGAAGAAGATGTCTCCACTTTTGAAGAACGTTATGACGAGTGGAACTTCCTCTTTACCTCTGTCAAAGGAAATTCTGAAGAGGAGAATACCGTTCGACTCCTGCAGCATATTGCCGCAGAAGCCGGCTTCAACACAGAGTTTGCCTACATCGATGAGATAGAGTTCTCCCCCGATGAGGGTATCTTTTATCAAGATAAGAACTATGAACTCTGGTTCAAACTCATACCATGGGAAGATATCGCACTGGAAGAATCTGAACTGGCCATGCTTTTGACCAATATCATCAAAAACCAAAAAGCCATTATCTTCAACCCGGCCTATACCCTGATTTTTCAAAGTAAAGGGTTGCTTAAGATCCTCTGGGACCTCTACCCTAACCACCCTCTTCTTCTTGAGAGTTCTTTTGAACCTTTACATGGTACAAAACAGGTGAAAAAACCTGTCTTCGGAAGAGAAGGCGGCAGTGTCTCTATCATGGATGAAAACGGACAGGAGTCTGAGAGTATTGAAGGAGACTACGAAAATCACAAGATGGTCTACCAGGCCTATACGGAACTGCCGTTAGATGCACAGGGCCAATCCTACCAGGCAGGTGTATTCTATGCCTATGAAGCCTGTGGACTTGGTTTTAGAAAAGGTGGAAGGATCCTGGATAATATGTCTAAATTCGTAGGGCATATCGTTCAGTAATAAGCTAATAAGTGCTTTACAACCTTGTAAAGTTTACTTGAATGTCATTAATGCATAGCCTTGATTCTGTAAACCGATCGTATCTATAAAACTATTTTTAGATATCTGGATAAAAGGCAGTACCTCTTTCTCGTCGATCGCATTTGCATTCAAGGACATGGCACAGACGATGATCTTCACCTTTTTCTTTTGCGCCAATCGTGTAATGGTATCCTGTGCCATTTTTATATAAGGCATATCTTCATCAGGCACGATTTCATCATACACATTTGAGACCATAGGCACACACCCTCCATGCAGTGTAATGGCAAAGTCAGCCTTGTCTCCATTTTGTTCGATCATACCCATGGTTCTTTCTATCAAGTTCATACGTGACATCACATAGCGCGCATTATCTGAACTGCAGTCAAACACGGACTTGTACTCTTGTGCCTGCATCAAACTTACCAAACCAATGACTAAAAATAGATATTTTTTCATTAGCCCTACTCCAATTCTTTTTTTTTCATATCATCAAGTTACTCAACCTTATAGCTGGTAACAAACATATCATTGTCAACAAAATGACCCGACAAATATCTGCTTGACATTGTATTATAAACAGATATTTCTTAGATAGGATTTAAAAACGTTAAGCTCGACTTAACGTTTTTAATATATACTTTTATTAAACGAATCAAGGAGAAACACGATGAGAAAAATGATCGGAGCTGTAGCACTTTCGCTGTTCATATCGATGACTATACCGACAAGTGCAATGGCAGGAATAAAAAAGGGACAGCGCATATACAAGAAGCATTTCTACAAAAAGTGTAAGTTTTCAGGGGTCATGTTTTCCAGGAACCATTTACAAGCAGAGTGGGAAGAGATCTATGAAATAGGTAAATTACCGGAGGAAGCGAAAAATATTTGTCCAAATCTTGCAATTGAAACCATCAAAAAAGAGTGGTGGAAAGAGATCTATGTCTATGCAGTGAAGTATGCAAAAGATGGTGTGCCGCCTAACGGATGTAATGATTAACGATGAATCACTAAGGAGTGACGTATGGCACTTTGGAAAATCATTATATTCTGCCTAGTGGTCCTGACTATAGTCGTAGGCGGGTATGTCTTTATGTTCTTTCATATTATGAGAAGAGATCCAAAAGAACTGGAATATAGAAAACACATAGGTCAAGATAATAGACTGATACCGCCTAGAGATAAAAAATAAGCCCCTTTTTCATACACATACTTAAGGATGTGCGGTATCTTTCCTGATATAAAAGCAGGCATATTTTTGTTCGGTATTCTTTGGTGTGATATGATCAAAGTTTTCAGCATCTACCAAAGATAAACCTTTTGGGAGTTCTTCTGATATTTTTTCACTGTCATATTGTGTAGTGTTCAACCCGGCACATTCCGTTTCACCTCCGGTTGCAAAGGTATTGATGATAGCTATACCATCAGGGCGTAAAGCATCATTCAAAACATCAAAGTATTTGATGCGGTCTTGTCTGTTCAGTAGAAAATGGAACATTGCCCTATCATGCCATACTTTACATTTTTCTGTCGGTTTGAAATTGACGATATCAGAACATATATATGTGGGGATCTCTGCATCATCTTTGAGGCGGTCTTTGACGATCTCCAAAGATGCATTCGCGGCATCAAGCAGATAGATGTTTCGATATCCTTTTGCGATCAAGTGATCGACCAGTAAAGATGCACCGCATCCCACATCAATGATACAGTCATCTTTTTGTGAGAAAGCTTCGATCTGTTCTATAGATTTTTGTGGTGAACTTTGATGCCAAAGTACTTGCGTGTAATCTATCCTTTGAAATAAACCATCCCAATAATTTTCTCTTCTTATATCAGCAGGAATTTTTGTAGCACTAAATGTCGCACCTTTAGTTGTTTCAGCCGTTGTATAGTGCGTATACCCTGTACACTCTACATCTTGAAACCCAGCCTTTTGAATGAGCTCTATAAGTTCGTTTTCATGCAGTGTTCCAGCTACACAGTTTGCCCAATCTTCTTCACCAGCACTTGCACAACAGGAGCTTTGCTCGACATTACAACATGAAGGCTCGGAAATATCTATCATGTCAGCGAAATAAATTTTGCCATTTGGTTTTAACACACGATAAATCTCTGCAAATACAGACTCTTTACAAGAGGTTAGGTTAATAGCACCATTTGATATAACTACATCCACACTCTCATCTTCAAGCATCACATTATCAAAACTACTCTCTAGTATTTCCACATTATCAAAACCGGAGATTTTGACATGTTTAGATGCAAGTTCAACCATCTTTGGAGTAATATCTACTCCATATACTTTTCCCTTTTGCCCAACATGCAACCGTGCTACTAAAACATCTACGCCAGCACCACAACCTAGATCTAAAACAGTATCACCTTCTTGTATATCTGCTTCATTAAAAGGGTTACCAACAGCAGCACAATACTTCCAGATCTCCTCTGGAAGCGCTTTTATCCATTCCACTTTATAACCGTGAGCTTTTGCGTTCTCTAAACCTTT
>JBFEWI010000342.1:0-1063 GCA_041546475.1 Sulfurovum sp. | reverse complement strand
TCAGTGGTATATGGCATATCCCAGGTAATACAACCGATACTAGGACATATCGCAGCACATTGAGGATCATCATATATCCCTACACACTCTACACATTTTTCAGGTTGCACATAATAGCGGCTCTCTCCTGTCGGGTTATGCATATCATCTACGATCGCATTCACTGGACAGTTTTGTAAACAGGCATCACAGGTGATACAGGTATCATCAATTATTACAGACATTTTTTATCCTTTCAGTTTTAATTACTGGTTATATAGTTTAAGTGTCTCACCGACACTCACATGGTTTTTTCTGTCCTCTATAGAGATATTTTCTCTGAACGGTCTCGGCGCCACAAGCGGGGACATGAGACCTTTTTCCTCGTCTACTAAAATCACATAATCATTACTGGTTATGAAGTGATCATTATATGTTTCCGTATAAGGCATATCCCAGACGACACATCCTTCTGTAGGACAAACTTCTTCACATTTAGGTACAGAGTCATCCACACACTCGATACACGTTTCAGGTCTTACATAGGCATAAAAGTAGTCACCATCAGCAGATGGAGATTCCTCTGCACTGACGATAGCTGTTGCGGGGCATTCATCTATGCACGCATCACAATTAATACAGCTATCGGTGATCATCACTGACATTAGGCACTTCTTTGCTCCGCTTTATGGTAGATGCGTAACAACCATAAAGGCGGATTTTCATTTAACATTGCTTGAATCTGTCTGATCGCATCGGATATCTTTTCCCCCTCTGTCACACGTACAGGGTGGATACCGGAAGACTGGACCATTTTTGAAGCGGTCGGTCCGATCTGCGTACAGTACATGATGTCTGCATCTTCGATCGTACCTATTTTATAGGTCAGTTTTGCCTTCTCTTCTTCCGGTTCTTCGGAGCTGTCAATCGTCTTTAGAAGCTGAAAGGAATCCTTCTTCACTTCAAAAAGATAGAAAGTCTTAGACCATCCGAAATGTTCATTGATCGCCTCTCCGTTATTCGATGCAAATGCAATATTCATCTGAAATTCCTAAAATGAATCCGCAACATTGGCACGTGATTC
>JBFEWI010000188.1:0-3412 GCA_041546475.1 Sulfurovum sp. | reverse complement strand
TGTACGAATACATCGTCTCCACCATTTTCTTGTTGAATAAATCCGTAACCTTTTTCATCGTTGAACCATTTAACAGTTCCGTTTACTAATGCTGCCATTTTTTTGTACCTTTGGGTAGTAGTTTTCACTTATAATTAAGCGGAATCAAAATCAGTGAGCAGTCTTTCGGGGTCTAGCAATAACACTTAACACGCGTAAGATGAACTCGAACCTCATCTTTCATCATCTATATTGTAGCCTGTTTTTATACTTATAAGCTTAGTTAAAATAAAAATATTTATTTTATATATATATTTATAAATCCACCACTATTCTATCCGATAAAAAGGGACTTTTAGCTTTATTGCTACCTATTCTTTTTAGAGAGTTATATAATTTCTGTTAATTTTAAGAACATATTATTAAGTTCTTTGGCTGCTTTGTTGGCAGCTTTTTGGGCTTCGTCTTTAGCATCACTATAGATATGCAAGAGCTCTTTTTGTTTCTTTTCCCAATACTCTTCACTTTCCATCTTTGCAAAATGTGCTTGCAGGGCTGCAACATCCAGCTCTTCTTGTGCATTGTTTGAAATTTTATCCGTAAACTCACGTGTCATCTTCTGGAGCTCTTCCATTCTGTCACGAGCCTCCATCATCCCCAAATGTCCTTTGAGCTCTGCTTGGTCTTCAAAGTGATCGTAACTCTCTTTGAGTTTCTCTTGAAGAGTGGATAGATGTTTTTTCAGATCACTCCAAATTGCATGGGCCTCTTCTGTAAAGTCATCGCTTTTTGCTTCTATCTTCTTTTCAATTTTTTCCAAGGATTCCTTAGACTCTTCTATGATCTTTTTGAACTCTTTTTCCATTTTTGATCCTTTATATAGTAGACGATAGAGTTATTATAGCATTTTTGAAGGAGCGGTGTTTCACGAAAATATGGCTAGGATTTACGCTTCATTATTTTTGATCCACTCGCAAAGCGGGGTGAACTCCTCTATACTTTTGGGTTCAACCCTTAGGATATCGGCGAAACTTTTCACACCCATAGAGAGGAGGTACTGCAGGTTGTTGTCGAATGTAGCATTGTCGATGACATAGATCTTCTCTTTATGGACCTCAAACATAAATCCACCGTTGGGTATAGGAGACATGGAGAGGGTAATGGTGTAGTGGTCCTTGATGATACTCTCTTTTTGTGAATACATCAGACCGATGTTGTACCCTTCATTTCCAAATCCTTTGATCGCTACGACCAGGACCTGGTTCTTTCCTTTTTTGGAAGAGTTGAAAATCCCCACAAGTTCTCTGATCGTCGTGTATCCGGGTATTTTGGAAAAGAGGTATTCAAAGAGGTTTGCAAGCCTTGTTCGGGCGAGATGTCCAAGGATATAAAGGGTGATCAAAAAGACAACGATAGCCAAGAGTTCCCATAAAAAGAAATACTTTTCAGGTATGAACCCGATCACTCTGAATGTTGCACCCACCAAAAGTTCTATTTTCGTGTAGAGCCACGAAATGATGATGATGGTCGCAACGATCGGCAAAAGCCAGAAGAGCCCTTGGATCATCGTATTGATGAAGTGTTTTACTGTGTTGTTGGAACTCATTGGTCTAGCTCCTCTAACCAGATCTCCACATCCGCATCACTGGCCATCTTCCAGTCTGCTCTGGGACTTAAAGAGATGGTACCGACTTTGGGACCATCGGGCATACATGAACGTTTGAACTGCTGGGTGAAGAAACGTCTCAAGAAGAGTTTGAGCCATTTGGTAATGGTCTCTTCATCATAGGTTCCCTCAAAGGCCAAGCCGGCCAGGAAACGTATCTTCCTTGGTCTGGCACCGTACTTGATAAAATGGTAAAGAAAGAAATCATGCAGTGCATAAGGGCCTACGATGGATTCTGTCTCCTGTACGATCTCATCCTCTTTATGAGGAAGCAGTTCAGGGCTTATAGGGGTATTAAGTATATCGTCTATGACATCAGCTATCGTTTCATCATGTTTAAAATACTCGATGACATACTGGATCAGTGTTTTAGGGATACCGGCATTGATGGCATACATACTCATATGGTCGCCATTGTAGGTGGACCAGCCCAAGGCCACTTCGCTGAGGTCACCCGTACCGATGACAAGACCGCCTTCTTTGTTCGCCATGTTCATCAGTATCGATGTTCTTGCTCTCGCCTGTACATTCTCATACGTCACAGAGTGTTCATCGACGTCATGTTCTATCGCTTCAAACTCTTTGTGAGAAATATCGGTGATATCTATCGTTCTTAGTGTCACACCTAGGGCTTCACAGAGTTTGACGGCATTGGATTTGGTACGGCTTGTCGTCCCGAATCCCGGCATGGTCACCGCAATGATATTGGCATAGTCCCATCCCATGATCTCATAGGCCCTGTGTGTAGAGAGCAGCGCAAGGGTAGAGTCAAGTCCGCCTGAGATGCCTATCACGGCTTTTTTGATATGGGCATGGCTCATACGCTTAATGAGACCATGTGCCTGGATATGAACGATCTCGTCACATCTATGCTCTTTTTCTGCAAAACGTGAAGGCACAAATGGCAGTGGGTTGATCGCACGCTCAAGCGTAGTGATCTGCGGCAGGTTTTCCACTTTGATGGTCCGTGTTTTTTTACGTCTGCCGTCAGAGTAGCTTGACTCATTGAGTCTGAGCCATCGTAAACGCTCCAGGTCCACATCCGCTGTGATCAGGCTGCTTTCAAGACTGAAACGTTCATTTTGGGCCAAGGTAGACCCGTATTCAGAGATGATCGCATGGCCTCCGTAGACCGTATCGGTCGTCGATTCACCCACACCTGCAGAAGCGTAGACATACGCAGCGATACAACGACCGCTCTGCGTACGTACCAGCTCTTCACGGTATTCGGCTTTGCCTATGAGTTCGTTGCTTGCGGAGAGGTTAAAAAGCAGGTTGGCACCATTGTTCGCCATGTGGTTGCTTGGAGGTGTCACCGCCCAAAGGTCTTCACAGATCTCCACCCCGAAGGTCATCTCTTTGGCGTCTTTGAAAAGGAGGTCGACCCCGAAAGGTATCTCCTCTCCCCAGAGTTGAGTGGTGGTTCTTGTGATATCCCGGCCTGTGACAAATTGGCGTTTTTCATAGAACTCTTTTTTGTTCGGCAGATAGCTTTTAGGTACGATCCCCAGGATCTTTCCGCTTTGCAGCACTGCAGCACAGTTATAGAGCCTGTCTGCCTCAAGCAGTGCAAATCCTATGATCGCAATGGTATTCATAGCCTCTGTGCGTTGCAGTATATAGTAGAGTTGTTCATTTTGAGCAGCGATAAGTGATTGGTTGAGAAAGAGGTCACTGGCAGTGTATCCTGTAAGCGTCAGCTCCGGAAATACAACGACACTAACCTCTTTGGCGTATGCATCCTGGATAAGTTTGATGATCTCTTCG
>JBFEWI010000268.1:0-1804 GCA_041546475.1 Sulfurovum sp. | reverse complement strand
GGGAAGAGAGCGACAAAGATAAAGAGATCAAGAGACTAAAGAAGCAGCTACACTTCTTTCTTAATCCAGGAAGAGCAGTGATACATGGTTCTGGCCACCTTGACCCACTGAACCAAAGACAAACCATTGTACTTGAATATGACTGGAACAAGATAGACGAGAGTATGAAGATTGTATTCAAGAAGTTTATCAAGTGAAGAAGATAAAACTAAGACGCAGGGTGAGAAAGGTTTACTTCCACTATTTGCCCTGGCCACCTCTTAGGTATTATAGTGGCCGTATGGTATATGGAGAAGTTGGAACTATTAATAGTGCGTCTTTTGCACAAGAGTACATAGGAGAGTTTATCCCAGGTGATAAAGAACATTATTGTGGGGAGTGTGAATTTTATGTGAATGGCTGCACAACCTCACAGATAGAACGTAAGTTTGGAAATGCAAGGACACCAGCTTGCTCGGAGTTTAAGAGTAGGTTATGATACAATAACAAAAAGAGTGTGCGCAGCACTCTACCCACGAAAGGACGGAATGACTCAATGAGCAAAACTCACTTAACAGACAAGCAAGAGCTATTTGTACTTGAATACTTCAAATCAAACAACCAGAGACAGTCGTATATTAAAGCGTTTCCTCACACGAAGAAATGGAAGCCAGAGAGTGTAGACAGTAAAGCAAGTGTATTGATGAAAGACGATAAGGTTCAGAAAAGGTTACACGAACTTAGAGAAGCAGGCAAAGCAAAGTCAATTATCACAGTAGAGAAAGTTGTAGAAGAGATATGCAACATGGCAACGATAAGAGAGTGCGACTTCTACCATGATGATGGCAGCGTTAAACTTCTTAGTGAACTCACGGACCAGCAAAAGTCAGCCCTGGCGGAATACAGAATAAAGAAGATTAGAGACGGAGTAGACGAGAACGGCAAACCCAGATGGATTGAGATACCCGTCTTTAAAGTACATGATAAGAGCAAGTCGCTTGATATGCTCATGAAACACCTCGGAGGTTACGCACCAGAGAAGCACGAACACAGTGGAGAGATACGAACTGGTATGGATAGCTT
This sequence comes from Sulfurovum sp., assembly GCA_041546475.1. GTDB lineage: Bacteria > Campylobacterota > Campylobacteria > Campylobacterales > Sulfurovaceae > Sulfurovum. The sequence goes on along the minus strand of JBFEWI010000268.1, from coordinate 742 downwards.
CTATGCAACGGTGAAGCCAGATGAAGAGTAAGCCGACCATGAACCCAGTCCTTAGGGGATTTTGGGAGACACCAGCACGTTACAAAGTCCTTTACGGTGGACGTGCATCATCTAAGACCTGGGACGCAGCAGCCCACGCAGTACGACTCACCTCTAATATCAAACTAAAGTTTATGTGTGTAAGACAGTTCCAGGCAAACATACGCGAGTCAGTCTATACAATCATAAAAGATACCATTGAGAGATACGGCCTTACAAAAGAGTATGTTATCACGGACCGCAGCATAACTCACAAGATCACTGGAAGTCAATTTATCTTCTATGGCCTTTGGAGAAACATCGACGAGGTGAAATCTACAGAGGGTATAGACGTTCTTTGGATAGAAGAGGGACATAACCTTACACAAGACCAGTTCGACACCTTAGACCCTACCATAAGAAAGCAAGGGTCAGAGATATGGTTAATCTTCAACCCTAAGTCAAGAATAGACTATGCCTGGAAGAACTTTGTAGAGAACCCTTTACCGAATAGCATAGTAAGAAAGATAAACTACACCGAAAACCCGTTCCTATCTGAAACCATGTTAAATGTTATCAATGCAGAAAAAGAGAAAGATCTCGAACGCTTTGAGCATATTTACCTGGGATATCCTACAGAGGGAAGCGAAACGGCACTCTTTACCTTTAAGGACATAGATAGAGCCATGAACCGAAACGCGTCTGGTTCTGGTTCTACAGTTGT
>JBFEWI010000003.1:0-23594 GCA_041546475.1 Sulfurovum sp. | reverse complement strand
GAAGATGTCTTTGCATTTGACCCCATAGGAAAAGAGGGTGATTTTTCTGCCTTGGTCGAGACACTGCATAACCGTTTGAAAAAGAAGTCTTTGCTCTTTATCGTGTCTGATTTTGTCGGTGATATAGACTTGAAACTGCTTAGTAAAAAACATGATGTTTTTGCCGTGATGGTACGTGACAGATTTGAAGAGGATCCTTCTGAATTGGGGTATCTCAGACTCATAGATATGGAAAGCAAACAGAGTTTTGAAGGTGATGTGGATAGTGCTACGCTTAAAAACTACAAGAAAGCGTTACATGACAATGATGAAAAACTCTACAAACAGTTTAAAAAACAGGGTATACGGTTCTCCAAGATCTATACACATGAAGAACCGGCACTTAAATTAATGAAAAGAATGAGGTGATAGTAATGGATACGAATCAAACAGCAAATGTAAACGAGCAACTTAGAGATATCAAACCTTTACTTGAGATACCCGACAGTTCTTATTATATCTATTGGGGGTTGATCGACTTTGCCATTCTCTTGGTGGTGGCTATTTTGTTTTTTGTAGCGAAAAGACTGTGGGATAACAGAAAGATCAATCTTGCCAAAGGCTATCTTGAAGCCATGAAGAAGATAGACTGGAAAGAGACGAAGAAGTCTGCGTACGAAGCCACACACTATGCAAGACTTTTGGCAACGGATGAGAGACGAAAAGAACTTTTTTCCCAACTCGAGCCACTGCTTGAACAGTACAAGTATAAAAAAGAGGTAGAGAGTGTGGATCAGGATACACTGAACAAATTCAACCTCTATGTGCAGGTCGCGGATGAGTCAGTTTAGTTTTGAGTATCCCTATCTGTTAGGGGTATTGATCGTATTCATACTTTGCAGTGTTTGGTGTAAAGAGAGAAGCCGCGCACTCTTTTTCCCCCATGTGAACACACTCATGGCAAAGAGTGCAGGCAAGTCCTCACTGCTGTCTGTCTTGAAATGGGTGGGTATTACCGCAGCAGTGATCGCTTTGGCTTCACCGGTACTCACCAAAAGCTATTCCAATACAAAAAAAGAGGGACGCGACATTGTACTGATCATCGATTCTAGCGATTCGATGCGACAGCAAGGTTTTGACCCCTCTGATCCGTGGAAAAACAAGTTTGATGTCGTCAAAGAGGTCGTAGGTGACTTTATAGAAAAAAGAGAGAATGACCGTATAGGTATGGTCACATTTGCGGACATTGCCTTTATTGCATCACCGCTTACGTTTGAAAAGAAGTTTTTAACCGACATCACAAAAATGCAGGAGATGGGTATGGCAGGGAAACGAACTGCGATCAACGATGCGATTGTGCAGAGTTACAACCTTTTGAGTAAAAGTAAGGCCAGATCCAAGATCGCCATTTTGCTTACCGATGGTATAGACAACATGAGCAAGGTACCGTTCGCAGATGTGAAAAGTTTGATAGAAAAGCGTGATATCAAACTCTATGCCATCGGTGTAGGTGATGCCCGTGATTATAATGCACTCTATTTGCAAGCGTTGGCAGATGCAGGTAAAGGGTTGGCATTTGGTGCGCAGGATGCAACGACACTCTCTCAAGTCTATGATGAGATAGACACACTTGAAGCGACAAAGATCGATGATAAAAAGATCGTGCAGCATACCTACCTCTATATCTATCCGCTCTTTTTGGCCATCTTGAGCTTGTTACTGTTTGTCTACATTAGAAACAGCAGGGGGTTATAGAGATGAGCTTTGTCAATCCACAGTTCTTTTGGGCGCTCATTGTACCTTTTGTTATTTTTGCATTTCTTATCTCAACAAACAAAGAGAGGCTTGCCCGTATCTTTGATGAGAAGGTGCTGAAACGTTTGAGTGCGACAGATGAGAGTATGCCCATGGTCGTGCGTAACATACTGATGCTCTTGGCACTCTTTCTAATGATCGTTGCGATGGCCAGACCGGTGATAGAAAAGGGTGACAGAACGGTAGAAGTAGAAGGGTTGACTCTGTTGACTGCCTTGGATATCTCCGGTTCTATGCGGAGTACCGATGTCTACCCCAACCGCTTGACCTTTGCCAAAAAGAAGATGGGGGTATTGTTCGATGCCATGCCGAGTGACGAGATAGGCGTCGTGGCCTTTGCTTACAGTCCTTTTGTTTTAGCGCCTTTTTCGAGTGACAAAGAGACCTTGAAAATGATGGTGGAAGGGGTGGATGACAGTTATATTAACATGGGTTCTACAGACTTCTCGGCGTTGGGTGAACTGGCAAGTTCTTTGCTTGAAAAAAAGAAGCCTAAGGTACTGGTACTCTTTACAGACGGTGGAGATGAAGAAGCCATTGCAGGTTTTGCAGAGATACTCAAAGAAAACAAGATCGACCTTTATGTGGTACTGGTAGGGACGGAAAAAGGCGCGCCTGTGATCGATGAGAATGGCAAACCTTTTACCCTTGAAGACGGCACCATAGCGATCACACAACGAAATAATGCCTTGGGTGAGGTTGCCAAAGAGAATGATGGTGCATACGTGGTAGCAAGTACAGGAAAAGAGGACATTATGCAACTGGTTTCTGTGATCAAAGGGAAATATCAAAACCAGCAAAAGGGTGAGGTGACAGTGAAAGAGCGTGTAGAGTTTTTTTACTATCCATTGGGATTTGGACTGCTACTGCTACTCATTGCATTGAGTTCGATGCCTAGAAGGAGAGAAGCATGAGAAAAATGATCTTCTGGATGCTAAGTGCAGGTACCTTGCTTCACGCCGGACTGACAGACTTCAAAACCATTAAGGAGGCAAATGAAGCCTATGAGGCGAAAGAGTATGCTAAAAGTGCAGCCCTGTTAAAGAGTTTAGATACCAAAAGCCCTCATAAACAGTATGATATAGGAAATGCACTATACAAAGATAAAAAATATGATGATGCGATCAAAGCCTATGAGAAGGCAGAAGGTGTAGATGAAGCAACTAGATTACATAATATCGGTAACGCTCAGTTCCAGAAAAAACAGTGGGACAAAGCCATCGAATCGTATGAAAAAGCTTTGGAGGTGAGAGAGGATGAAGATACAAAATTCAACCTTGAGTTAGCTAAAAAACAGAAGCAAAAAGAAGAGAAACAAAAGAAACAGGACCAACAGGACCAAAACAACGATCAGCAACAAAATCAAGAGAAGAAGCAAAAGCAGGATCAAAAACAGAACCAAGAGCAAAAAGATCAGGAGAAAAAACAGCAAGAGCAAACAAATAGAGATCAAAAGAAAAAACAAGACAAACAGAATAAAGATCAAAAAAAGAGAGAAGATCAGAGGAAAAAAGAGGGTGATAAGGAAAAGTCAGATGCCCAAAAAAGGAAACATACTCAAGATAAAAAGCCAGATCAAGCTAAAGAACCTAAGAAGATGAGTAAAGAAGAGAAGCTTAAAGAGCAAGAGTTAAAACGTCTGATGAAAAAGATGGGACAGAAAAAGACACCTACGATGATGTATCAGATGGGTGAAGGTAAAAAAGGTCAAAGGAGTGAAGATGCGAAACCTTGGTAAAGTATTATTGGTGTTAACACTTGTTGTACAAGTAATGTGGGCCGACGGTGTAGAGGCCACGGTATCAAGTACAGAGGTTGTCAGTGGTAATGCTGTTGAGTTACGCATTAAAGCCATAGGAAATGATGCAGAGTTCCCGGATATTCAAAAGATCGATGGACATAAGGTCATCGGGACGCATTCTGGAAGCAGCAGTTCCTATAGCTATATCAACGGGAAAATGAAGAGTGAGCATGCGACGACAAAAACCTTTACTTTTGTTCCTGAGCAAAATGTAACGATCCCTTCTTATGAAGTGAAGATCGATGGCAAACAGTATAAAACCCGGCCCATTGAGATAAAGATCGTTAAATCCAGCGCATCACTGGGGCAGAACGGTGATATGTTCTCTTTGCAGATGCGTGCCAATAAAACAAAGGTGATGGTAGGTGAATCACTGATGGTGACGGTCTATTTTGCTTTGAAGAACGGGGTAAGACGCTCACCGAGTATACAGTATACACCGCCAAGTTTCCCGGGCTTTACCGTAACAGAGGGGGGTGATCAAAATGCCTATATCAAGGGTAACTATCAAGTGCAGGAAGTACGCTATCTTCTTACCCCTCAAGCAGAAGGGAACTTCACAGTAAGCCCGGCCTATGCCAAAGTAGGTGTCGCTGATAGAGGTAGCAGAGATATTTTCGGTATGACCTTTGGAACTAAATGGAAGCAGATAGCATCAAACAGTCTTCAGATAGAAGTATTACCTCAAGCCCAGCAGAGTGATCTTGTGGGTGATTTTACGATCAAGACAACGATCGATGCACAAGAGGTCAAAGCCAATAAACCGGTCAATCTCACTGTAAAGATAGAGGGGAAAGGAAACCTGGAAAGTTTTGAATTCCCAAAATATGAGATCGATGGTGTAACCATCTATAGCGATGAGGCCAAAATTGAGACGAAGGTTGTAGATGGTGCGCTCTATAGCTCTTACAGTAAAAGTTTTGCCTTTATAGCTGATAAGGACTTTGTGATCCCGGCACGAAGTTTTTCCATGTTAAGACCCAAAGATAAACAGCTCAAAGCACTGACTGTGAGTGCCTATGATATTACCATTAAAAAACAAGATACAGTATCTTCCTCAGCGACACAAGCACTTACAAACGGTGTGGTCCAAACCAATCTATCACAACCCGATCAGACCAAAGAAGTGGTCGTAGAAAAAGAGGTAGGGGTAAAAAGTGTCGCATGGTGGATGTTGGTAGCAGCTTTTGTCTTAGGTATGCTGTTCATGTCTGCACTAAGATGGTTGCCTCGTGCTGTAACACGTACTTCAAGTCCCTACAGTGAGTCAGAGGCATTGAAGATATTGTATGGGCATATGAGTAAAGATACACAAATAGAAGAGATGGTCCGTAAACTCTATGCCCGTAAGAATGGTGATACCTCTGTACAGATAGACAAAAAACTGCTCAAAGAGATGGTGGATCGTATTAAGCAGTCGTGAAGTGTTTCACGATGACAGGGAGGCTGTGTCAGTCTAAAATATCATGTAACTTGTTGGCTTCTTTCATCCAGTCGTTCAACGTCTCCCACTCTTCATTCTCTACCATCTTTTCGCATTTTTTCAGTTCTGCCTGAAATGCGTTTATAGCTTTAAGTACATTGCTCTTGTTTTGTCGGAAGATATCTTCCCACATATTAGGAGAAGATTTCGCGATGCGGCTCATATCTTTAAATCCACCCCCTGCAAGTGCCACAATACTTTTGGAATCTTCCTGAGCCATCACAGAGTTTGCTAAGGAATAACTGATCGCATGGGGCATATGAGAGATGAAAGCAGCATGTCTGTCATGCTCTTTCGCATCCATACAGACGATATTCATACCGATGTCAGTAAAAAGTTCTTTAGCGACATTTTGCTGATGTTTTCCACTTTTTTCAAGGTCACAAAGCACAACCACTTTGTCTGTGTAGAGGTCATCAAGCGCGGCAGTAGGACCAAATTTTTCAGTACCGGTCATAGGGTGTGCCGCTACGAAATTGTGCCTGATCTCAGAAGGGATGGAAAGAGAGATCTTCTCTTTGGTACTTCCCAGATCGATCACCGTACAGGTATCAGCCAAAGTACCTAACTGCTGAGAAACAGAGATAATACCATCCACCGGGATACTAAGCAAAATGATGTCACAGTATTTGAGGGCTTCAATAGAGTGGGATATTTCATCTACAAGACCGAGTTCAAGTGCTTGTGAACAGTGAAGTTCATTATGGTCCAGTCCTATGAAATAATAGTCTTTGGAGTGCTTTTTAAGCGCAAGACTTAAAGATCCGCCCATAAGTCCTAAACCAACGATACCGACTTTAATTTTAGCCATAAAATACCTACCTCATTTTTTGGGAGAGTATAGCATGATTTATCTGTTTCTTATGAGATTCTTATTGAAAAACAGATAGAATATTGGCAAATTACACTAAGGCTTAACGATGATCAAAAAGACGGCACTGGTTCAGATACTACTTTCTTGGATGCTTGTAGGGTCACTCCTTTCAGCTCAGAAAGTTACACAGATTAAATTTGAAGGACTTGCGCATCTTTCTCCAACAAGTGCCAAAGAGATCGCCGGCATCCGTGTGGGTGAAGAGATCAATGCTGGGAAGATCAACAGTTCCATTAAGAACTTTTTTGCACAGGGATATTTTAAAGATGTGTGGGTGGACCAACAGGGTGGCGTACTGATTTATCATTTTAAAGAAAAACTGGCTATTGCGAATGTTGATATCAAAGGGTATGGATCAGGCGATGACGGTATGAAGCTTCTGGAGGGCATAGGTCTGAAAAAAGGTGACCTTTATGATGAAAGACGTGTGAAGAAAGCCAAAAGAACACTGATCGCGAAGCTGGAAAGTCAAGGCTACTATGACACAGTGGTCGATGTGAGTACGACCCCTGTAGGTGAAAGCAGTATGGCGATCGTGTTTGATGTCAACAAAGGTGAGAAGATCATTATCGAAGAACAGAACTTTGTGGGTGCAGAGGCGTTGGTTCAAAGTGATATTGAATTGGACCTTGCGAACAAAGAAAAGGATTTCCTTGGTTGGATGCCCTGGAGGAATAACGGTGAAGCGACGGTAGATCAGCTTGAATATGATGCATACAGGGTCAAAGATGTCTACATGAGACATGGGTATTTGGATGCCTATGTCAGTAAACCGCTGATGAGGGTGGATTTTGGTTCTTATAAGGCTAAAGTGGATTATCAGATTGTTGAAGGGGTACAGTATCGTGTAGGAACGATAGGCATCTCCCAAGATGTCAAAGGACTTGATACTGAAGATCTCAAAGACGAACTGATATTGAAAGAGGGTAAGATCTTTAACATTAAGCGTATGCGAAAAGATATCAGCATTTTGGAAGAGGAGGTAGGTAACCTTGGTTATGCCTTTGTAAAAGTGGCTCCTCAAATGCATAAAGATCCCGAAAAGAAGATCATCAACTTGAACTATGTGGTTCAACCTGGAGAAGTCGTGACGATCAATGATGTCATCATTTCAGGTAATGATACGACAAAAGACAGGGTGATCCGCCGTTATATCTATTTGGCACCCGGTGATACGTTCAGTGCCAGAGACCTTAAAGATTCAAAGAATGCTTTGGGAAGAACAGGGTTCTTTGAAAAAGTAGATGTTGAGAGTCAAAGGGTCTCAGCGAACAGGATCAACCTTCTCGTGAAAGTGAAAGAGACATCCACCGGTACGATCTCCGCGGGTGGTGGATACGGAAGTTATGAAGGTTTGATGTTCAATGCCTCTATTTCAGATAGAAACTTCTTTGGTTCAGGTATCAACACGACTTTAGGTTTTGAAATCTCAAAGATCTCAACAAACTATAATCTTTCGTTTGTCAACCCAAAAGTATGGGACAGTATGTATAGTCTTGGACTCAGTCTGTATAAAAAAGAGTATGAGTATATTGACTATACGCAAGACCAGTTAGGTGGATCTCTGAACATAGGTAGAGAATTCTACAGATATTTCCATGCTTCTGTAGGGGTTGGGTATGTCGATAATCAGTCAACAGTGAATGATACAAATAATACATACTTAACCACTTATATTAATCTCTATAATGACCAGTACAAAAAGACCTCCCTGTTCGCAAGTGTAAGTTTTGACAATACGGATGATTTCTATGTACCAAGAGAAGGGATGATCGCAGCGCTGAATTTTGAGTACGGGCAACTGGATGGAGATGATTATAATGCGACACAATATTCCGGTGGTTTTGCAGATATTTTAAAGACAAGTGCAAAAGTCGGACTCTATTATGGATTGGAAGATTGGATCGATTATGATCTTATCTTGCGTCTAAAAGGAAGAATGACAACGATCATAAGTGATGATGACAAGTACCTTCCTATCGCTGAAAAGCTCTTTTTAGGGGGTATAGGATCGGTAAGAGGATATCAACCGTATACGCTTTCACCACTGGACCCAACGACGTATACACGTACGGGTGGTGAACATAGAGCTTCTGCAAGTGTTGAAGCGAGTATCCCTCTTTCCGAAGCGGCAAAGATGAGACTGGCATTTTTCTACGATTACGGTATGATCGGTGAGGACAGTTTTGATGAGATCACCAGATCATCAACGGGTGTGGTTCTGGAATGGCAGTCAGGATTCGGACCGATCAATCTTGTATTCGCCTATCCGATTGATGATGACCCACTGGATCAAACAGCAGCATTTGAGTTCTCAATGGGGAGTAAATTCTAGAATTTACTTCATCCAAACGGCAAGGGACAAACCCTTGCTTGCAATGCACCCTTTAAATTCCCAATTTTTTATTTTTAGGCACGGTACTTTCATCTTCTATAATGATGGCAAAGGGTATAGGTTTCTCTAAAGCTTTTATTTTCTCTTTTGCCAGGTATAGGGGTTTGTCAGAGATGATACGGAGTGTTTTATTCTCATAGGTAAATGTGATGCCTGCACTGTTGGAAGCTTCTTGCAGAAGTACTGTAAGCGTATAGATAAAGCTTAGCCAAATGAGTGTACTCTTGTCGGGAAGAAGCGGTTTATAGTGTTTAAAGAGCGGTTTGTTCAAAAGCTCCTTTTCATGCATCCGCAACAGGAATGATATAAGCAGTATCTCTTTGTGTGTAAACCCATAATTTAACTCCTGCATAGCGATATAAAAGGCATGCTGGTGTGACCGGTAAACCGTCAGTGTTTGTCCGATACTGGAGAGTTTGACTGCCCATAGCAGTTCTTTTTCATACTGTTTGTCATCATCAATATCCTGTTGCAAAAGGGTATAGAGATTTGAAGCGAGTTTGCGTTTTGTCTTCTGGTTCTTTTGTATATTGACCAAAGGTTGAAATCGATCCAATATCGAGATCACACTGGGATTGATACGGCTTGGGAATTTGAGGCTGTCCTTTTTAAGCAGTTGTTCCAGAAACACCCCTTCTCTTACACCGGCGGCACTTGAAATCACCGTCTCTGTACCGATATGGGCAAGTATTTCATTGAAGATCAGTGTTCCTTCGCGTATCGTATCATAGCGGTTTTTTTTCAAGCCGAACCGTTGTAGGTTCTTGGCACTCGAGAGAGGAATGGCATCAAGGTAGGATTTGTGTTCTTGTACTTGATAGGAAAAAGCATGCAGTTTATCCAAAGGGTATGAAACTTGCTTCATAATCCCCTTAGAAAGGGTTCTTGCAGTTCCCCCTATACCAATGGCCAGTGTATGTTTAAAATGCTCTGGAAGTTGAGCTAGAGCCTGTTGTATGTATGCTTTTGCTTTTTCATTGATCTCTGAAGGGTTTGAACCTTTGTCAAAAAAGAGTTCTTTGAGTCTTACAGTACCAAGGTCAAGGGAGTAGGTATCAACAATATACCCGTGTTTTATGAGTGTCATATCGGAGGATCCTCCTCCGATGTCTATACTGATACCCTCGCTGATAGGGAGTAAATTCACTGCGGCGATACCGCCGTATTTTGCCTCTTTATTGCCATCGATCACTTTGATGGAAAGTCCAAGTTCTTTTTTGATCCATTGGACGAACTCTTTTCCGTTGGGTGCATCTCTCAGTGCAGAAGTTGCGACACACAGTGTTTTGTGGGCTTCATATTTGTCTATAGTGTGAAGGAAGGATTTTAAAGTGAAGTAGGCTCTCTTGATACCGATGGGTTGGAGATAACCCTCTTTTTCATAGGCGCCTTCACCGATACGAACTTTGGATTTTTGTTCGCAGATGAGATGAAAGCCGTAACGACTTGTTTTTTCAAAGATCACAAGTCTTGCTGAGTTCGAACCGATATCAATGATAGCAGTTCGTTTTGACATGGACTAACTACTCTTCTTCTTGCAGTTTGTCATATTTGAATTTTAACTCTTCAACGTTCTCCACATTGTCAGGATCCGGGACAATACAATCTACAGGACATACTGCGATACATTGAGGTTCGTCAAAATGACCTACACACTCTGTACATCTGTCAGGATCAATAATATAAATTGGATCATTTTCTTCGATTGCCTCATTAGGACATTCTTCTCTACATGCGTCACATGCGATACATTCGTCAGTTATTACTAATGCCATGGTTTCCTCTGTATATGTTATTTATAGGAGTTATAACGGAACAAAGCTTATGCTTAAATTAAATTATCTGTGAATTTATCATAAAATTTTACTTTGGTGATTTTTTGGTAAAATAGGGCATGTTTACCCTGCAATTCTGTAGCATATTCCTATAATGAAACCATAGGTTAGAACGGGCAATATCTGCATCACTTTTATCATAGTTTTTGCCATTTTTCTGTATGGGTTAAAGAGAGCTTTGTTTCTCATCTAAGAGCTTTTTTAGGGCTGAAAATGTCAGTGGGTCAGGATTGGCTTCACCCAATGATAGATGCATGGTTACATTGCAAAATGCACAAGTCCCGTCAACAAAAAATTTGGCTTTGCCTGTTCTTTGTTCACATAGGAGGAAAAGGTCCAATGTGTGTACAGGATGTGTCTTCTCTATGAGATCTTTTTAGGAAAACAGAACCTGTAACCGCGTCTTCTGACCGTTTCGATCGTAGTGATATCAAGAGGTTTATCCATTTTCTGGCGGATCTGGTTGATAGCAACTTCGATCACATTCGGTGTCACCAGCTCTGGTTCTTCCCAGATCGCATCAAGCAGCTGCTCTTTGGAGACGATCTGGTCTTTGTGCATGGCTAAATGTGTCAAGACTTCAAATGGTTTACCTTTAAGTTCTATCTCTTCACCTTCATAGATGATCTTCTCCTCTTCAGGATTAATGATAAGGTCTTCTATTTCGATAATGTTAGAAACACCAAACCGCAGTTTCGCTTCGATACGTACCAGTAAAATATCAAAATCTAGCGGTTTTCTGACAAAGTCATCGGCGCCGGATCTCAGTGCTTTGATCTCACTCTCTTTGTCTTCACGTTCAGAAAGAACTATGACAGAGGTTTTGTGTGCTTCTGTTTTGATAGTAGAGATGATATCCAGGTTCTTATCACTGCCAGACGGCCATCCAAGCAGTACTAGATCGTAGTTTCTGATCTGCAGAAAATATCTTGCATCATCAAGATTTTCAGCTACATCATTTTGATACCCCTCTTGCGTCAACGTATCTGAAAGTGTCTTACTCTGTGTCACTTCATTTTCTATGATCAATATTCTCATAACATGCACCTTTGTTAATCTTTTAAGATTTGTTTAATAATTATAACATAAAAAAGAGCGCTTTTTAAAAAAAATTTAAAAATTCCAAGTTTTACTTAAGGAAACTGTACATTGGGGCAGGATATCGGGCTTAGATATCTTGAGTGAAAGTGTTTGGAGCTGCGGGTAGGCGGTAGTGAGTACTTCTTTGAGGCCTAAAAGCGCATTCTCTAAAAGCTCATAGCGTTTTTCTTTGAGTTCGTTTTGTATCAGCAGTACCATATCTGCATAATCGATGAATTGATCATCGCTGTAGTCATAAGAAGCCTGAAGGTTGATGATGACACGTTGGGGTCTGTCCCGTTCAAAGTCCAGTAAACCGATGATCACATCAAAGGTCAGATCCTCTATATGAATGGTCATATCAGACTTTGCCTTCTTCTTTTTTGAAGAGTCTTACGATATTCGGGATATGCTTATAAAAGATGATGAATGCAATGATCCAGATAGGTGCATGAGATCCTATTCCAGGCACTTCAGGGTAAATGAGATAAGAGGCGATAATGAATGCTATGAGCCCGATGAGTGAGGAGAGTGACGAGATCTTCAACCCTTTGGCTGCGATCAGCCAAACAACAATGGCAATCAGTGCAGGTTTAGGCATCATGATGAGCAGTACACCAAAGCCGGTTGCCACACCTTTCCCCCCTTCAAAAAACAGGAATGCCGAGAAACAGTGACCGACAACAGCAAGTACAGCAAGGGTCCAGAGTACACTTTCAGGTGCACCGAGCATCATTGCTACAAGTATCACAACCACACCTTTGATGGCATCCAAAAAGAGTGTGATCGCTCCTAGTTTTTTGGCCAGCTTCGGGTCTTGTTCTTTGACCACACGAAGTACATTAGTAGCACCGATATTCCCGCTTCCGGCTTCTTTGATATCCACACCTGCAAACTTTTTAGCGAGCAGGTATCCAAAAGGGATCCCGGCTATAAGATAGGCTGCAAGATAGAGTAAAATATTCTGGTTTGTTAAAAAGTCCATGATTTGTCCACAATTAAAATTTATACGGCACTTATCTTGAAAATGGTATAAGTACTTGAATAGTGCAATTTTAACCGAATTTTGATAAAATAGCCACAATAGTTAAGGATATAAGATGAGTATAGATTACAAAGCTGAGATAAACAGACTAAAAAAAGAACTGGATGTTACGGTCGTGGCACACTATTATCAGCGTGATGAAGTATTTGAAATGGCTGACATCACAGGTGACAGTCTCGAGTTGGCACGCAGATGCCAAGCAGATACAAATCCATGGGTCGTTTTTTGCGGTGTTGGTTTCATGGGCCAAAGTGTCAAGGTCATTGCCCCTGAAAAACGTGTACTTATGCCAAAGATCGCATGCTGTGCGATGGCACGTATGATGGATGGATCGTATTTTGACGAATCGGTACAGTATATGGTGGACAGAGGTATTGCCAAAGAGGATATCCTGCCTATTACTTACATCAACTCTGATGCTTCGGTCAAGGCAAAGGTAGGAAAGATGGGTGGACTCGTATGTACCTCCTCCAATGCTTACAAGATCATCGAGAAAGGTTTGGAGAGTGGAAAGAAGATCCTCTTTGTCCCCGATAGATGTTTAGGGCAGAATTTCGCGATACAGATGGGGTTGAAGTCCTGTGTGATCGGTGTAGAGGAAGAGGGGAAAGAGTGTGACCCTAAAGAAGCGGATATCATCTGTTTTAACGGGTTCTGTTCTGTGCATCAACTCTTTACGGTAGATGATGTTGAGTTCTACCGAAACAAGTACCCCGGTATTAAAATAGCTGTACACCCCGAATGTGATCCAAGTGTGGTGCTTGCAGCAGATTTTTCAGGTTCTACCTCACAGCTGATCAAGTATGTCAATGAACTCGATCCTGAACAAAAAGTGGCCATCGGTACTGAGTACAATCTTGTGAACAGAATGAGAAAAGGGAATACCTATGTACTCTCTTCGACCAAACCGGAGTGTCCTACGATGAATGAAACGACGTTGGAAGATCTCTACAATACACTCAAGTCCATAGAGGACAACCAGCCTATCAATGAGATCGTAGTGGACCCCGATACGATCAAATATGCCAATGTGGCATTAGAACGTATGCTGGCGATAAAATAATGTTAAAAGAGAGATTTTTAAAGGCTTTAGTAGCCGAAGACCTGGGGCGCGGAGACCTTTTCTCCCGTATCAGTACGAGTAAATCCATACGGGCATATATCATTGCCAAGAGTGATGGTGTACTTGCAGGGCAGGAGTATGTAGAGGCCTTGGCAAAGATGTATGACCTGACACTGGAGTGGGAAAAATCTGACGGGAGTCGTTTCAGCAAAGGTGAAAAACTTCTTTTTATCTCAGGAGACTCTAAAACCATTCTTTCTCTGGAACGTTCCATTTTGGATATGGTCATTCATGCAAGTTCTATCGCGACCTTGACGGCTTCCTATGTGGATGCCATCAAAGAGACGGGGGTGAAGCTGCTGGATACAAGAAAAACCAGACCGTTATTGCGCGAGTTTGAAAAGTATGCAGTACGCTGCGGCGGGGGGATCAATCACCGTATGGGACTGGATGATTGTCTTATGCTCAAGGATACCCATCTGCAGACCATAGAAGACCTCGATCTTTTTATGAAAGAGGTACGACAGAAAATACCTTTTACTTCGAAGGTCGAGATTGAGTGTGAAAGCCTTGAGATGGTGAAAACAGCGATGAAAGCGGGGGCAGATATCGTGATGTGCGACAATATGTCAACAGAGGAGACCGCGAGAGTCGTGGCATACAGAAATGAAAATTTTCCCCATATTCTGCTCGAGGCCAGCGGTAATGTAACCCTTGAAACGATCGAAGAGATAGCAAGTACCGGAGTCGATGCCATCAGTTCGGGCTCGATCATACATCAGGCAAATTGGATCGATCTGTCAATGAAGGTGGAGTAGTAACACTTCATTAATACTCTTTGTATATAATCTCTGACCGTGTGAATTAAACCAAGAAAGAATAAAATGATACGTGAGAGCCTCCCTTATGATGAAGTCCGAAACAAGATAGAAGATGCGGGTTCTATCACCATACTTTCCCATCTGAACCCGGATGCAGATACGTTGGGAACGGCTTTAGGTATCTATGCATTGTTAAGTAGTGATAAAAGATTCAAGGTTGAAATAGTCAATGCTTCGACCGAGTTGCCGCTTTATCTTGATTTCCTACCGAACTTTAAAAGGATCAAGCATCATATCGATTATAACGACAGTGTGATCATCTCTTGTGACTGCGGAAGTGCGGATAGACTGGGGTTTGATCTGGAGGGGCGAGAGATTATCAATATCGATCACCATCAGAGCAACACACGTTACGGAAGTATCAATGTGGTGATACCGGAGTATGCCTCTGCATCACAGGTGGCATTTGCACTGTTTAAAGCACTTTATCCTATTAAGGCAGATGCAGCCACCTGTTTTTACACAGCACTGCTCTCTGATACACGGTTCTTTACCACTTCTTCAGTCAATGAAGAAGTGTTTAACATAGCAAAAGAGCTTGTTCAGGCGGGTGCACTGCCTGCTGAGATAGCCCGTCACTTTACGCAGAGACGACCGTTGAGTTCACTGCGCATTTTACAAAGGGCTTTAACCTCTTTATCTTTATACCATGACGCGGAGATAGCTGCACTCATGGTGACCAAAGAAGATATACGTGCATCCGGTGCGACGGTACCGGATATGGAGGGTGTGGTAGATTATGCCAGGTCTTTAGCAACGGTAGAGATCGCGATATTTGCCATGGAACTGGAGCAGGGTATCCGTATCTCTCTGCGCAGTAAAAAAGTGGATGTCTCCAAAGTGGCTATGGCCTTTGGAGGCGGTGGGCATAAGGTGGCCGCAGGATTCATTTTGGATGACAAGGTGTCACAATGCGGATTACAAGAAAGTATCGATACAATTTTAGAAAAGATAGAAGAGTTAGGATTATTGGATGAGAAATAGAAGTGGTCAAAAAAGCGGCACAAAACTAGTAGGCGGTTTATTTTTAGTAGTATTGGCAGTTTTAGTTGCGGGAGCGGGGTATGTCTATACGGCACCGGAATTTGAAAGAGAAGTCCCGACAGTACATAGCGAACAAAATGTGTTTTGGAACCGTAAAGACCCGTTAAAAGTACACCTTGCGGACAATGAAGGATTGAAAAGTTTTCAGCTGATCCTGAGCGATGCTACCAACACTCTGATCGTTGGACAGGGAACGTTGGAAGGAAAACCCAAAGAACAAACACTTTTGGTGAACTATCCTCAAAGTAAAGTACTGGATCCAAAAGCAAGCAAACTCAAATTAAAAGTTGTGGTCACCGACAGCAGTCTATGGAACTTCACGCGGGGTAATAAGAGTGAAAAAGTGATTGACATCAATGTGGACTATACAAGACCCAATGTCAATGTCGTTGCTAATTCCTACAGTATTACGCAAGGCGGAAGCGCTTTGGTCGTATTTCAAGCGGAAGATGAGAATTTGGATTCACTGTATATAGAAGTGGGTGAAACAAAGTTCAAGGCACAGCCTTATAAAAAAGAGGGATATTATGCGGCACTGATCGCATGGCCTTTTACACAAACAGAGTTTCAAGCGAAAGTGGTTGCGATCGATGCTGCGAAGAACGAACGTAGCGCTGATATCCCTTTTTATGTCAAAAACCATCAGTATAAAGTGTCATGGATCAGAGCACGAGATAACTTCATAGACGGAAAGATCACGGATCTTGCATCCAGTGACCCTGAATATGCACACATCGAAGATAAATTGGGAAAGCTAAAGGCGATCAATGAAACGATGCGTTTGAAAAACGAAGCTTTGATCCACTCTCTAAGTAAAGCGGTCTCTTCTGATCTGCTTGAAAGTTGGAAAATAAACAAATTCTACCCGCTTAGAAATGGACAGAAGGTTGCGAGCTATGGTGATGAAAGACACTACTACTATGAGGATAAGGAGAATGAGGTCTCTCTCTCCTACCATGTAGGGTATGATCTGGCCAGTACAAAAATGGCGATGATCAAAACGTCAAATGACGGTAAAGTTGTCTTTGCCAATGAAAACGGGATCTATGGAAATATGCCTATGATCGATCATGGACTGGGTCTCTATTCACTCTATGGGCACTGTTCTCAACTCCTGGTCAAGGAAGGCGATGAGGTGAAGGCGGGAGATAACATAGCAAAAACAGGTGTTTCAGGGCTGGCATTGGGTGATCACCTCCATTTTGGTCTTTTGGTTCAAGGTATAGAGGTCAGACCGGTAGAGTGGTTCGACCAAGCGTGGATCAGAAAGAATGTGGATGATGTATTTAAGGCTGCAGACAAGATTATTCAAGGAAAATAGCCTAAAAATTATACATCGTAAAGTGTAGACTTTGCAATAATTATTATATTATACTATAATACGCCCATAAAAAATAAGAAAGGAGGAAGTCATGCAACAAAGAACACTGAAAAAAGCTGTGGAAGTTGTAGGTATAGGTCTGCATAAAGGCGAACCAATCAAGTTGAGACTTGAACCGCTGGATGTAGATTCGGGTATTATATTCTACCGTGAAGACCTGGCGATGAGAATACCGCTTTCTCCCGACTCGGTCATTGATACACGTATGGCTACGGTCATAGGGAATGAGAAAGGGTATATCTCGACCATCGAGCATTTCCTCTCTGCTGTCTACGCGTACGGCATAGACAACATGCGTGTGATCGTGGATGGAAATGAGATGCCGATCATGGATGGATCCTCCATCTCATTTTGTCTTTTGCTGGAAGAGGCAGGTATCCACGAACAGGATGCTTTGAAAAAAATCATCCGTGTGAAAGAGCCTGTTGAAGTACGTGAAGGTGATAAGTTTGTGCGTCTGTTACCGCATGAGAGTGCAGAGTTTGACTTTCGTATCAAGTTTGACCATCCGGTGATCGGTGATCAGCAAGAACATTTTGAGTTCAGTACCAAAGCGTTTGTGGAAGAGATCGCAAGAGCAAGAACCTTCGGATTTGCGAAAGATATACAGTACTTGCAAAGTCAAAATTTGGCACTGGGTGCAACACTGCAAAATGCCATAGGGCTGGATGACCATAAAGTGCTCAATCCTGAAGGGTTGCGTTTTGAGAATGAATTTGCAAGACATAAGATCTTAGATGCCATGGGTGATATGTTGGTCTCCGGTCATAATATACTGGCGAAATACGAATCATTTGCAGGCAGTCATGATCTCAATTACAAACTGACATCTAAATTGCTCTCGGACAGTAAGAACTATGATCTTGTCGAAGTAGAAGAGTTACAAAGTAGAGCATTTGCAAAAAGTTTTGCCTAAGAGATACGACCTCCTCGTTATATCTATCTCTTCACCCCTGTTGATAGGGGTATATGAAGAGGGCAGGCTGATTGACACGATATCCAGTGAATTAAAAACTTCCGAAATCCTTTTACCGTTGATCAAAACATGTCTGGACAAATATGATATCAGCAGGATCATCTATACCAGAGGCCCCGGTTCGTATATGGCGATAAAACTCACCTATATCATGCTTAAAACGATAGAGATCCTGCAGGGTATCGAGTGTGTCGGATGCAGCGGTTTTGCTTTAAATGGAGGGGAACCTATCAAAGCGATAGGAAACCTTTATTTTATCAAGGAAAAAGAGACTATAATTACAAAAAAATTTGAACAAGCGATCAATGTAGAATTTACATTGCCTCAGAGTATTCAAGATCTTGAATTGGATGAAGAATCAACACCTGAGTACATACTTCCGGCTGTTTAGCACCCTGTGATCCGTTACATGATCGAACAGCCGAAGTGGACAAAGTGTCAGCATAGTTTTTGGAGATCTCTCCAAAAGCGTTCAAAATAAGGACAATGATGTTTATAAGCGTACCTGCAACCTCTGCAAACTTAGGCCCTGGGTTTGATACCTTGGGTCTTGCAGTAGACCTGAGAAATGAAATCACTATCACCCCTTCAAAATTTTTGAGTCTCTCTACACATGGGGAGGGTGATGACAATCCTAAAATAAAGAAGAATTCTCTCTTTTTAAGTATTTTCAATGAAAATTACAAAAGATTGACCGGAAGAGAGGATAATTTTAGATTTGAGTTTCATAACCGTATTCCCATTTCAAGAGGGTTGGGAAGCTCCTCTGCGGTGATCGTGGCTGCCTTGAGTGCAGCCTACACTGCGGCAGGCAAGAGATATAATAAAAGAGAGATACTCAACCATGCATTACGTTATGAGCATCATCCCGACAACATCACACCTGCAGTGATGGGCGGTTTTAATGTTGCCTGTGTAGAAGGGGACAGGGTCTACAGCAAAAAAAGACGTATGCCTGACTATCTGAAAGCCGTAGTAGTGGTACCCAACCGTACGATATCCACGGCAAAATCACGTACGGTTCTGCCTAAGATGTATAGAAAAGAAGAGACCGTCTATTCGCTCTCCCGCTCCTCTTATATGACAGCATTGTTTATGAGCGAATCCTGGGACCTGTTGCGTATCGCATCCAAAGATAAGCTGCATCAGGCAAGACGAATGAAAATGATGCCTGAACTGTTCGATGTACAGAAGTTGGCACTCAAGCATGGTGCACTGATGAGTACACTTTCAGGTTCAGGTTCCACATTTTTTAACCTGGCATACGAGAAAGATGCCAATAAAATAGCACAGGCACTGCAGTCACGTTTCCCTCAATTCAGGGTTTTTATTCTCTCTTTAGACAATAATGGTGTCATCACCAAGAGTTAGGCTGTACGCTTAATCTCTTTTTAGGTATAATACGCATGAATAAATCACAGCCAATACGTATGTGCATCGCCTGCCGAAGTAGACATCCTCAAAACACTATGATACGTTTAAAACAAAAGGATAGCGAGGTCGTAGCATTTGATGGTAAAGGAAGAAGCTTTTACCTCTGTGATATGTGTATAGATAATGAGAAAAAAATGAAAGGCTTAGTGAAGCGTTTTAAACAAGATGAAGAACGATTTACCAAGTTATTAAAAGCGTTGGCAAGTGAAGCCAACAGATGCAACTAGTTACAGTATATTAAAGGAGTTGATCAAGAATGGATAAAGTTAAAATCCAAGAAATAGCAGATGAAGCAGGATTGTCAAACGCAGATTTGCTAGACAAAGCCAAAGAGTTAGGTTTTGATGTCAAAGCAGCTAACAGTACTATCAGTATGGAAAATGCTGGGATCCTCGTAGATTATGCGATTAGCGGAACATTGCCAAAAGGGTTCAAGAAACCTGGTAGCAAAGCAAAAATTACTGTGGTCAAGAAGAAAGAGGAAACGGTAGAGAAAGAAGTTACCGCGCCTGCAGATGAGACTGAAGCAAAACCAGCAGCAGAAACTACAGTCGACGCTCCTAAAGTGACTACAGAAGAGAAGGCTGAGAAAGCGGCTCAGGAAAGCACTGAAAAGCCAGCGGTTAAAAAGGTGAAGAAACGTAAAGGTATCTCTGTTGTAAGCAAAAATTCCGAAACTGAAGCACCTGTTACGATAGAAGAGGCTGAAGATAAACCACAGAAAAAAACACTTTCCAGGGGCGGTATTAAGATCGTAAGAAAAGCAAAACCTGCACCGGTAAGAGCTGCAAAGAAGATCTCTATGGAGGATCAGACACCATATGTGGCAAAGAAGAAGCCTAAAAAAGTCGCAGAAGCCAGAGACAGCGGTACCAAGATAGATATCTTCAACCATGACAGTATGAGCGGTGATATCGACAGTGGTTTCGGTGAAGAAGAGGTAGTACTTTTAGATTTCTCTGATAAAAATATCTATGAAGATATGATGCGCCAGGAGCAAAAGCGTAAAGAGGAAGCGAAAAAGAGAGAGCTTGCAGGGGCAACGACCGGTAAAGGCAGACAGGCATTCCGTCCTCAACAGAAACGTTCGCTGAAACGTGGTGGTAAACGTAAGAAGTACGAGAAAGCCGAAAGCACAGAAGTGGTGACTTCCGTAGAGATCCCTGAGAATGTAAGGGTCTATGAGTTTGCAGAAAAGGTAAACCGCTCTGTAGGTGAAGTGATCGGTGTACTTTTTGCGCTGGGTATGATGGTAACGAAGAACGACTTTTTAAGTAAAGACGAGATCGAAATACTGGCTGAAGAGTTTGAAGTGGAAGTAACCACTGTCAACCCTCTTGATGAACTTGAAATTGCAGAAGATCATGATGCAGAAGAGGATGAGGCGAATCTTGAAGAGAGACCACCTGTGATCACGATCATGGGACATGTTGACCACGGTAAGACTTCATTGCTTGACAGAATCCGTACTTCAAAAGTGGCAGATAAAGAAGCAGGTGGTATTACACAGCACGTGGGAGCTTACCAGGTAGAGAAGAATGGTAAGAAGATCACATTTGTAGATACTCCGGGTCACGAAGCATTTACAGAGATGCGTTCACGTGGAGCACAGGCGACAGATATCGTTATTATCGTGGTTGCAGCGGATGATGGTGTCATGCCTCAGACCAAAGAAGCGATCTCGCATACCAAAGCAGCTGGGGTGCCTCTCATCGTTGCGATCAACAAAATGGACAAAGAGAGTGCAAATCCAGACAATGTAAAGTCTCAATTGGCAGAGATCGGTGTCATGGCAGCAGACTGGGGTGGAGAGTATGAATTCGTTCCTGTTTCCGCACATACAGGTATGGGTATCGATGACCTGCTTGAGACCATTCTTCTACAAGCAGAAGTGATGGAACTCAAAGCCAATCCAAAGAGAAAGGCTAAAGCGGTCGTGGTAGAGAGTTCACTGGAAAAAGGCTTTGGACCTGTTGCCAATGTCATTATTAAGAACGGTACATTGCATGTAGGTGATAATGTGATCGTTGGTAAGACCTATGGACGTATCAAAGCGATCAAACTTGATGATGGAAGTAATGCTAAAGAGATCGGTCCAAGTACGCCTGCAGCGATCGTAGGATTGAATGAAGTGCCAGGTGCGGGAGATGAACTGATCGTTATGGATACCGATAAAGAAGTACGTGAACTGGCTGAAAAAAGAGCAGAGTATGATAGAGCCAAAGCACTCTCTAAGAGTACAAAAGCATCACTTGATGATCTTTCTGCACTTATCGCTGAAGGGCAGCTCAAGTCACTTCCTGTTATTATCAAAGCGGATGTGCAAGGTTCTCTTGAAGCGATCAAAGGCAGTTTGGAGAAGCTTAGAAATGAAGAGGTAAAAGTCAACATTATCCATGAAGGTGTGGGTGGCGTGACAGAGAGTGATCTTACACTTGCCGATGCTTCTGAGCACTCTGTGGTACTTGGATTCAATGTACGTCCGACGGGTGCAGTGAAAAAGAAAGCCAAAGAGCTGGGTATAGAGATACGTACCTATACGATCATTTATGATCTTCTTGATGACGTGAAAGCGCTTCTCGGTGGTCTAATGAGTCCGGTTATTTCTGAAGAAGTGACAGGGCAGGCAGATGTACGTGAGACATTTGTCGTAGGTAAAGTTGGTACGATCGCAGGATGTAAAGTCTCTGATGGTGTGATCACGAGAAACTCTAAAGCAAGACTTATCCGTGACGGTGTGGTTGTCTATGAAAGTAAGATCGCTTCACTCAAGCGTTTTAATGAAGATGCGAAAGAAGTGAAGAACGGTTACGAGTGTGGTATCATGCTTGAAAACTTTAACGACATCAAAGAGGGTGATGTGATCGAAACCTTCAAAGATGTTGAAGAACAGGTGACTCTATAAGACGTCATTGGAAGAAAGTCCAAATGACAATGCTGACGCTGATGTCATTTCAGGCGTTGGCCTATGCGACCCCTTGTCGCATTATGCATAAGAAAGGTTAAAGATGACACATGAAGAGATCAAAAGGCATCGTGTAGAATCTATACTTAAAGAGATCATTCCCGAAGCACTGGGCAGTCTGGATGATGAACGTATCAACGGACTGACAGTGACTGATGTAGTGTGTTCAAAAGGTAGATCCGATGCAAAGGTGTATCTTGATACGTCATTCCTGAATGAGAAAGAACAGAATGATGCACTAAGGCAGCTGCGCACTGTAGCAGGATATATACAGAATCATTGTAAACAGAGTGAAGGGTGGTTTAAGGCACCAAGACTTACCTTTGAGTTCGATCATCAGTTAGAAAAAGTGAGTCGGATGGAAGATCTTTTTAAACAGATAAGTACCAGAAAAACAAAAGATGACGGAGAGTCTACAGATGAATCTTGAAACACAAATCGCTAAAATTGTTGAAGCCAATGGAGCATCCCTATATGATATCGAGATAGTGACAGAGTTCGATGAGACGATATTTCGTGTTTTGATCACAAAAGTAGGTGGTGTGGATCTTGATCTGTGTGCAGATATCTCTCATGAACTCTCCCCTTTTCTGGACGTCCACCCTCCTATGAGCCAGAAATACCGTTTGGAGGTCAGTTCTCCGGGAATCGAAAGAAAACTTACAAAGCCTGTACATTTTCAAAATGCGATCGGTGAAAAAGTGAAGCTCAAGGTCTCAGGCGGTGATAAGATCAAAGGGACCCTCAAAAGTGCCGATAACGATGGTATCGTTGTGGAAACAAAACAGGGTGATGAAAGCTTTGAATATGGAGCATTGGGTACGGCAAAAACCTATTTTGACTGGAATTAGATTTGGCTTTGACGTAAAGGAGGGGTTGCGGTGAGAGATGAATTTTATATGCAGCTTGCTCTGGATAAAGCCTGGGAATACCAAGGCTTGACCTACCCCAACCCTTCGGTAGGTGCCGTAGTCACGCTTGAGGGCAATATTCTATCCATAGAGGCGCATCAAAAAGCGGGCAGTTCCCATGCGGAAGTGTTGGCTCTGCTTTCAGCCTACGAAACACTCTCAAATAAACCTATAGATTTCGACCCCTTTGATTCCCGTAAGGCACATGCCTTTCTTTTAACACTTCCTAAAGATTTCTTTGGTGACTGTACTATCTACGTGACACTTGAACCCTGTTCGCATGAAGGTAAAACACCTTCGTGTGCCTCTTTATTGCAGTCGCTTGCCTTACGCAGGGTAGTGATAGGTACAGAGGATCCCATAGAGGGACATGGCGGCGGTATGAAGCAGTTGGAACATGTGAGTGTCGGTGTACTAAAGGAGTCCTGCCAAGCACTGATAGAACCTTTTCTTATATGGCAGAAGAGGGCCTTTGTATTGTTCAAACTTGCACAAACGACCAATGGCCGTATCGGTGGGGGGTATTTGAGTTCTCAAGCCTCCTTGACCCATGTGCATCAGCTCAGAGAAATGTGCGACACGCTGCTCATAGGCGGCAATACCGTAAGAGAAGACAGACCTACTCTGGATTG
>JBFEWI010000204.1:0-2954 GCA_041546475.1 Sulfurovum sp. | reverse complement strand
GTGTACCCTGACAAATGTGTTGAGTGTGTAGATCACTTCGATTCTCCAGCATGTGCAGAAGCATGTCCAACTGAAGGTTGTATTACTTGGGATATGCCATTCACAGCTGAACATAAAGATCACTTCAATGGTGAAAACTATATTGATGGTCTAAACTATGTTATGGAAAACCCAGATGCTGAAATGCCAATGAGAGAAGATATTTCTCTTGAAGACAGAGCAGCGCATAGAAACGTTGTAGAAGACTAATTTTAGTTATTCTCAGAGACTACCTCCTGGTAGTCTCAATAGATACCCTCTTAAACCCCTCAAAACTTAAACTTATTTTAATACTTTATTCGGTAGAATTCCGCCCTAATACTCTCCACTAAATGTAATGTTGGAAGTAAATTAATCGCTTAGGAATATTAAGTATGGAACAAACATTATCAATCATCAAACCAGATGCAGTAGCTAAAAACGTTGTAGGACAGATTCTTGCAAGATTTGAAGCAGCAGGACTTAGAATTGCAGCAACAAAGAAGACAAGACTTTCTCGTGTAGATGCGGAAGCATTTTATGCGATTCATGCAGAGAGACCTTTCTTTAAAGATCTTGTAGACTTCATGATCTCAGGACCTGTGGTTGTAACAGTACTTGAAGGTGAAAATGCAATGGCTAAAAACAGAGAACTTATGGGTGCTACTAACCCTCAAGAGGCTGAGCCTGGTACGATCAGAGCAGATTTTGCAGACAGCATCGATGCGAATGCAGTACATGGAAGTGACTCTTTAGAAAATGCAGAAGTTGAGATCAACTTCTTCTTTGCACAGAGAGAAATTCACTAAGCCTAAACTGTGAAGATAGCTTTTGACAAAGTAGGTTCCACAGCTAAACCCATTGAACTGAGTTCAGATGGGGTTACACTGGAAGGAACTTTAAAGAAGAGCGGTTATCATCAAGTAACTTTAGATGCACACATGAGTGGCAGTATCGAGTTGGACTGTGATAGATGTGGAGACACATATAACTATGATGTGGACAATCAGCTGCAACTTAGACTGAGCGATATAGTATCCGAAGATAAAGATGATTTAGATATAATTGAGTTTTTAGATGGCGAAATAGATATTTCGTACATACTACAGAGCGAAATAAATACATTTAAAAATGCTTATAACTATTGTAGCAAATGTGCCGATAGTGATGAAGATTTTGAAGTAGAATATTAAATAAAATTGTAACAAAGGACATAAAATGGCAGTACCTAAGAGACGTGTGAGTCACACAAGAGCAGCGAAGAGAAGAACACATTACAAATTGACATTACCAATGCCAGTGAAAGATGCAGACGGAACATGGAGAATGCCTCACCACATGAATATGACTACTGGTGAGTACAAAAAAACTAAAGCGTAATCTTAATGATAAAGATCGCGATTGACGCTATGGGCGGGGACTTTGGTCCTGAGCCTATTATAGAAGGTGTGGTTCAAGCACTGGAAATTGAAAAATTCCTCCCTATTTTAGTAGGTAACACTGAAGAGATACGCTCTTTCCTCCCCCCGTATTATGCAGATAAAGTTGAAATTGTTGAAGCTTCAGATGTGATATCGATGAGCGATCAGGCTACAGATGCACTCAAGCGTAAAGATTCATCTATCTACAAAGCGGTAGAGCTTGTACGCGATAAAGAAGCATCTGCAGTCGTTTCAGCAGGTCACAGTGGTGCGACCATGACATTGGCAACATTGCGTATAGGGCGTTTACCGCATATCTCCAAGCCTGCACTTGCGACATTGATGCCAAGCGTTGTAGCGACCAAAACATTGGTTCTGGACGTAGGTGCGGTCACAGACTGTACTCCTCAAAACCTGTATGAATTCGGTGCAATGGGAGAAGCCTATGCACAGCAGATCCTGGGTATTGCATCTCCCAAGGTAGGGCTTTTGTCGAATGGATCGGAAGATTCCAAAGGAAATACGTTGACCAAAGCAGCCTTTAAACTGCTGCAAGGTTTAAAAGGTTTTGTGGGTAATGTTGAAGGTAGAGATATCTTTAACGGTAACGTGAATGTCGTGGTCTGTGACGGTTTTACAGGGAATATACTACTGAAGACCAGTGAAGGGGTTGTATCGACTATCTTTACATTGATGAGACAACATATCCGAAAATCATTGCCGGCAAAGATCGGTGCACTGATGATGAAAAGAAAAGTGTTTGGCAATATGAAAAAGCAGGTTGATTATGCAGAATATGGCGGGGCACCGCTCTTGGGTATCAACGGATGTGCGATTATTTCTCACGGTAGTTCCAATGCAAAAGCCATCAAAAATGCTATATTCCAGGCGATTCGTTATACAGAGTCAGATGTCAATAAGACCATAGAAACGCTTCTCTCTGACGATAAATAAGGCTAAGGTACCCAGGTACTTTAGACCGGCCACCAAGAAACATTACCCCCTAAAACTTATAAATTTATGGTAAAATAACAGACTTTATATTATTCGTTAAGGACAACTATGTCACCAATAAAACCCATATATGCGGCATTCAGATCTATAGGTGCCTATGTACCTGAAAAGATTCTATCCAATGCAGATCTAGAAAAGATGGTAGATACCACAGATGAATGGATCGTAAAGCGTACGGGTATAAAAGAGCGTCATATAGCTGCTGAAGATGAGTATACAAGTGATATGGCAGCTAAAGCCTGTGAATTGGCTATAGAACGTTCAGGTCTTGCAAAAGAAGAAATTGATCTGGTTCTTTGTGCAACCGTGACACCTGATTATTTCAATATGCCTTCCACCGCCTGCCTTATTTCGGACAAGATCGGTATCAGGGATGTGCAAGCCTTTGATATCTCTGCGGCATGCAGCGGATTTGTCTACCTTCTTACGATCGCCAAAGCATTTATAGAATCCGGTATGAAGAAAAATGTACTGGTGGTCGGGGCAGAAAAGTTCTCTTCC
>JBFEWI010000091.1:0-6980 GCA_041546475.1 Sulfurovum sp. | reverse complement strand
GGAATGATGCTTTTTCACGGTATCGATAAAGCATTGCATGGGGTTACATTTATCAAGGGAGTACTGAAGTCTCACGGGTTACCTGAAGTGCTGGTATATGGCGTTTATGTGGGAGAGATACTCGCACCGATCTTTTTGATTTTGGGATGGAAAAGCAGGATTTGGGCAGGGGTGATCGTCTTCAATATGGTTGCTGCTGTCTATTTAACGAAAATGGATGTAATATTCAAACTTGGCGACCATGGATCCTGGGCACTGGAGTTACCGATGCTCTATCTTTTGAGTGCATTGTCTATTGTCCTTTTGGGCTCGGGGAAATATGCGATAATGAGAGATTAGTACATTCAAATTACACACTGTTTGCCTATAGTAGCAAAAACATAAAAGGCAGTATATGCAAAAAACAGTATGGATCCTATGTATGATGGTAGTATGGCTTGGTGCAGAAGAGTTGAAGCCGTGGAGTGCCAAATTAAACACACTCACACCCTTTGAGAAGCATGTGATCATAGATAAAGGGACGGAACGTGCTTTTTCGGGAAAATATGTTTATACCAAAGAGGATGGTACCTATACGTGTAAAGTATGCGGGACACCGCTTTACAGGTCCGGTGACAAATTTGACTCTCACTGCGGATGGCCAAGTTTTGATGCTGCGATACCCGGCGCGATCAAAGAGGTACCGGATACTGATGGCAGACGTACAGAGATCATTTGTGCTAACTGCGGGGCACATTTGGGACATATCTTTAAAGGGGAAGGGTTTACGGAGAAAAATGTACGCCACTGTGTCAACTCCATTTCTCTCAATTTTGAAAAAAAGAAGGCAGAGAACCCTGCATTCAAAAAAGCCTATTTTGCCGGAGGGTGTTTTTGGGGTGTGGAGTATTACCTTGAGAAGATCGACGGGGTAAAAGAGGTGACGTCGGGTTTCATGGGAGGTCATGTGAAAGATCCGGGATATTATGATGTGGTACGTAAAGATACGGGACATTTAGAAACCGTTGAGGTGGTCTATGACCCGAGCAGGGTCTCTTATGAAACACTGGCAAAAACGTTTTTTGAGATCCATGACCCTACACAGGTTGACGGGCAGGGACCCGACATTGGGAGTCAATATCTCTCTGCTGTCTTTGTTAGTAGCACAGAAGAGCGTAAAATGGTCGAGAGATTGATCGATATCTTGGAGAAGAAAGGATTGAATATAGCCACGAAGGTATTGCCTAAAGCACCTTTCTACCCTGCTGAGGCCTACCATCAGGATTACTATGAACGCAAAGGGTCAACACCTTACTGTCATAGAAGGATCAAGCGGTTTTAGTCTTTGGTATTGATCATCCATAGTGAAAAAACATTGATATAGTTCCAAAAGCTTTGAATATTCTCTTCGGAGCTTAACTTCTGTTCGATGATCGGCTGCAGTGCTTCTTCAAAAGTGACCAGCCAGTGGAGCCTTGCATTCGGTGAGATAGGGAAGGGGGCATGTCTTCCTCTCATTTGCGGTGCACCGCGGTTCTGGTTAAAATAGGCTGGCCCTCCGCAGATCTGTATGAAAAAGTCTGCCGAGTGCTGTGCGGCTTTTTTCATCTCTTCTCTGTCGCTTGGGAAGATCTCTTTGATCGGGCTTTCGAAAAGACCCATATAAAATCTATCGAGTAGGGCACGCATGCCATCTTCTCCAATGTCTGTTAAAAATCCCGGGTTGGGTTTGGTGACAGGAGGATTCACCCCTTCCTGGTAAGGGAGTATAGAGAAATCTAAGGATGAGTTACTAAAATTCATACAATGCCTTTGTACTATCTGAAATGACTGTTTTTGTACGGTGTTATATCATGAAAAGACGTTGGTGTCAAGTACGCAAAGATCAATGACACCCACCTGTCCCGCAACTATCACTGTTCTCTACGGCGAAGCTGTTGGTATAGCCGCACTCCAGACACTCAAAAGAGAGCAGTTTTGGCCCCGAACAGCCGCCTGATCTCTGGTCTGTCAGCTCAATACTTTTGTGATGGCATTTGGGACAAAAACCACGTTTTATGGCATCGAGCTGTTCTTTTTTTTCTTTAAGATAGAAGATATAAACAAATACGGACCCCAAAAGGATGATCAGCATAAATGCAAGAAGGTAAAATGAATCGATAATAGACTCCTTATGTCATATAATTTTTGAGTTCAGCGACCTGTTCTCTATAGTCAGGCAAATACTCTTCAACCATCTGCCAAAAGGCTTTTTGATGGTGTTTGTGCTTGATATGTGCCAGTTCATGCACGATGATGTATTGTATCACATCGTGGGGAAGTTTCATCATCATCGTGTTAAAGCTCAAAACGTTTTTTCCGCTGCAACTTCCCCATTGCCGTTTGGTTTTTCGAAATCGTACATTGGTGGGAACAAGGCTCATTTTTTCTGTCCAGAATGCCACATGCCCAGGAATATGCTTCTGTGCCTCTGTTTTGTAGAACCTATCGAGGTGTGCTTGAAAGAGTTTTTCATCATAGGTATGGTAGAAGAGTCTGAATGCATCTCCGTCAAAAGCAAGCTGTGTTCTTCTTTTGCTGTGTCGTACCAGTGTCAGAGGATAGACTTTCCCCATATAATAGACCTCTGTGTCACAGGAGAAGTCTAAGGGTCTCCCTTTCTTCCGCTGTATCTTCTCCCTGGCATGATTGATCCAGGAGGATTTTTTGAGCAAGAGCTGTTCTATTTTCTTTTGGGTGACATTGGGAGATTTGATGATGAGGTTCCCCTCGTCATCAAAGCTAAGGTAAATATGTTTGAGTTTAGGATTGATGATATGTGTATAGTGCGGAAAAAGACTCATATCATAAGGTTAGTTAACGATCTTATCGTTTTTATAGATGACTCTTCTGTGAACAGAACCGTCCTTGTTATAGGTTTGGGCCGGCCCTTCTTTTACCCCATTCACATAAGTGTACGATACCATCACATCACCATTTGGATAGTAAGCTTCATACAAACCGTCTTTTTTCCCATTGATATAATTGACTTTCGAAAGTACGCGGCCTTTTGGATCATACCCTGTTGCAAGGCCATGCGGTACACCATTGCGTATATGTACAACGGCAAGGACATTTCCGTCATAGCCATACTCTTTACGGACACCATTTTGACCTGTGTCATCATCCATAATAAATTCAGAGCGTATCTGCCCACCTGTATAGTATTCTTTTTGTACTTTTTTCCCTGAAAGACCCGGTCCCTGGCAGGCATTTAAGAGAAGAAGTGCAAAAACAGCAAGAATGAAAGATAAAGTTTTCATGGTCAACCTTGATAGATAAAATAGTGTTTATGAGTATACTATAAATTGCCTTTTTTTGCTTGAGTATTATGTGAAAGAGCTTCCAAAGAGCAGAAAGTCACTCTTTATGTTTTAAAAGCATGGTATACATCTCTTCTTCTGTGAGAGGATGGCTGAAATAGTGGCCTTGGAAATTGGTACATCCATGGTCGATCAGGAAATTTTTTTGTTCAGAAGTCTCTACTCCTTCAGCGATAAGATCAAGTTTAAGGCTTTTGGCCAGTGCAATAATGGCTGTAACAATAGCGACATCTTCATCATCATCGGGAATATCTCTGACAAACGAACGGTCAATTTTAAGCCTATTGATCGGTAAACGTTTCAAAAGGGACAAAGAGGAATACCCTGTGCCAAAATCATCAATGGAGATCCCTATATCCAAAGCATTGATCTGATGTAGTTTTGTAATGACCTCTTCTGGTCTTTTCATCATCTGGCTCTCAGTGATCTCCAGCTCTAACCAGGTTGGATCAAAATCATTGCTTAGAAGAGAGGCTTTGATCTGCTGGATAAAATCAATTTTATCCAACTGCATGATAGAAATGTTCAGGCCCAGCACCCCCGGGTTCAACCCCTCTTTGTACCATTGGGATATCTGCGCCATGGCGGTTTTCATGACCCACTGATCGATCTCCACTATCATACCGCTCTCTTCAGCCAGAGGGATAAAATCATCAGGCATGAACACCCCTAGGGTCGGATGTTCCCACCGTATGAGGACCTCCACGCCTATCAGGGCATTCGTGGATGCCTTGATCTGGGGTTGATAAGAAATCATAAACTCTTCATTATCGATGGCCTGCCGTAGACTGGTTTGCATCTGTATGCGTTTCAAGGCAAGTTCGGTCATCTCAGGTGCATAGAACTGGTAATTGTTTCGGCCTTCTTCTTTTGCCCTATACATGGCTGTATCGGCATATTTAAGCAGAGAGTGGGCATCTGTGGCATCCTGAGGATAAAAACTGATACCGATACTGCCCGAAACATACAGCCGCTGTTCATTCATCACGATAGCCTCTGCCAAAGTTTTGAGAATTTTTTCTCCCAACAGGGAGGCGTCTTCAGGGTGTCTTAGATCCTCCATAATAATGGTGAATTCATCACCGCTTAAGCGGGCCAAAGTGTCTTCTTTTCGAATGATACCCCCCCCAAGGCGTTCGGCAATGATCTTTAAAACTTTGTCTCCTACGCTATGTCCCAGTGAATCATTGATATGTTTAAATTTGTCCAGATCAATAAAAAAGACTGCCAGTCCCTCATTGTGGCGCTTTGCCTTGTTGATCCCTTGCTCGAGACGGTCCATGAACAGTACTCTATTTGGAAGACCGGTAAGGGCATCATGGTGTGCCTGATACTGTAACGCTTCTTCCGTTTTTTTACGCTCGGTGATATCTCTTAGATATCCTACAATACCCATGTTGGAGCCGTTATCATCCTTGAGAAGAGAAAGTGAGAGGTCCAGGAGAACCTTCTGATTGGATTTTTTAAGAAGCGGCAAGGTCGTACGGTACTCCTCTTCTTTCATCAGCTCTGGAATATGTTTGGCAAATGTTTCATACGTGTCATCAGGAAATAGCAGAGATATATGTTTGCCCAACACCTCTTCCGCTTTATAGCCAAAGAGCAGTTCTGATCCTTTATTCCATCCGTTAATGTAGCCTTTCAAGTCTGTTGTGTTGATCGCTTCATGCGTCTGTTGGATCATCTGTGCCTGATGCAATAATTGAAGTTCATTCTCTTTTTGTTCTGTAATGTCTGTATGTGTACCTATCATACGAACAGCTTTACCTTGCGCATCAAACTGCACTTTTCCTCTGTCGTGGATCCATACCCAATGTCCGTCTTTATGTTTGAGTCTATGAATATTTTCATAATACTCTGTTTCTCCATTGACATTTTTATAGACATCGGCCCAGGCTTTTTCAACATCATCAGGGTGGATACGATCATTCCAGGTTGACACTTCATTTGGAAGCTCTTCGTCGGTATACCCAATGATCTCTTTCCAACGAGGGGAAAAGTAGACACTGTTCTCAAGAATATCCCAATCCCAAACCCCGTCATTACTTCCCATAAGTGCCAACTCCATACGTTCTTTAAGCTCCTGATTGGTCTGATAGCTTTGCTGAAGTGCTCTGGCTTGTGCCTGTGATTCTTCGCTGGTGATATTGATCAGATGGACCAGCGCTTCTATGGACGTCTTATTGATATCCACTGGCTCTGGTTGATTCTCCAGCGCAGGTTTCTCTATCTGATCACTCTCGCTTAATGAGACCAGGGTCATGGTTTGATTAAAGAGGTTATTCTGATCTGCACTAAAAAATTCTCCATAGGTGAAAAAACCGGACACGGGAGAGATCTGTTGAAGGGGTAAAACTTCAGATTCGACTTCATCCCCCATAAAGTGTCTACGTGTCATGCAGGAGTAGATAAAAATGCCTTCAGAAGGTTTTTGAGAGGTAGTGTTGACTATGGTGTGTGATTTTTGCAAGATCTCTTTGGCATTGCCATAACCGATACGTACTTTTTCCCCGGTGTATAAATTACCACCGACGATCAATGACCCATCCTCTTCTTTGGCTATGCATGCACGTGATATATTGGACCCGTTACGGTTGACGATCAGAGGAAATTCAACGCCGATACCAGGCAGACCTTTGGCGATGTCTTCTCCCAGATAATAGGCATAGGTCTCTACTGCACTTCTTCCATTGATGGTATATACACGGTTGCCTTCGGCTTTGGTAATCGTCAGTTCATTGCCGATAGGGTGCCAGTTGAAACTATAGTCCGTGTGTACATGCAAGTGTGTGCTGTTCAGCGTGACTCCTACCGCACCTTTGGAAAAGAGATGTTCCTTGGTGAAGACATAGGTTTGTGCAAAGTGACCATTGTCCCCTGCATGACCTCCCGTAACCACAACCTTATCATTGATGGAAGCTATACCATGTAAGAACTCTTCACCATTGGTATGCAGACCGTCTGCAAAAGCAATGAGCAGCTTCGTATCATCGCAGATCAATGCTTTTGCCAGAGTTTGGCCACTATAATAGCCATTGACCTTATGTTCTACAGATGCTGCTTTAAGCGTGGTATTTTCAAACTGGGTGAAACTAAGAACGACTTTCCCGGACGAGACTTTTCCGTCCATGATCTCACCATCGGTCGTAGCCCCTATAATGACCGCATCAGGCAAAAAGTGTATAAGCTCTGATAAAAGAGTGGATATAAATGTTTCATCGACAATGGCAGTATAAACCTGGATCAAAAGAGAGGAGGAGTTGTAAATCTCTTTATCCCGGATAAACGAGCCTAACTGTTCTTTGTTTATGTAATAGGTATTAAAACTTTTCATCGATGTTTGACTCTTTGTATCCCAATATATATGATATATTATAATACAGTGTATGTTAAAAAGCAAAGTTTCATAATAATTGGTTGCCAATAGGTTCCAAAAAGAGGGTTGTAAATGGCACGTATTAAGTCAAAGAAGTATGCAGGATATTTAATCCTGATCACATTTTTAGAACGGCATAATCAAAGCAAGACATTATCAGTTTAGTGCTGGTCTACTTATTGGAGATGGGTACACTTATATACAATTAAAAACTACTGTTTAGCTTTACCTTCATCTCTCTTTGCTAACAAAATTTTTCTATG